>NZ_VPDG01000003.1:0-286689 GCF_013417805.1 Acinetobacter sp. YH12226
CCGAACTCAGAAGTGAAACCTCTTAGCGCTGATGGTAGTGTGGGGTTACCCATGTGAGAGTAAGTCATCGCCAGCTCATTATTCCAAAATCCCCCTCCGCCAAGGCAGAGGGGGATTTTTTTATGCGCGGAATTTAGTCAAATAAATGTTATTTATGTGCTATTTCGACTGAAACATCACATAAAAATAAAATTGAGAGGCGTATACTGAACCGGTCTATGGAGCGGATATGTCCTCAAATTCATCTTCAAGCCATATTGAATATGGCTCTTCTGCTTTTAAAGCAGTGCTCTTTTCCTTATTTCTTGCTGGCTTTGCCATTTTTTCATCACTGTATTGCGTACAGCCCATGATGCCGATTCTGGCTGATTATTTCCAGGTCAGCCCGACTCAAAGCAGTTTCCCTTTATCTTTTTCTACCATTGCCTTGGCAGTTGGTCTTATTTTTACTGGGCTGATCTCGGACCGATTTGGTCGTAAGCCGATTATGGTCTGGTCTCTATTTTCAGTCTCAGTATTATTACTATTAAGTGCAATATTGCCGATCTGGTCCGTGTTTCTGACCACACGAGTAATGATTGGATTGACAGTCAGTGGTGTCGCTGCGGTCGCGATGACTTATATCGGAGAAGAAATTGCAGAAAAAGATATCGGTTTTGCCATGGGTTTATATATTTCTGGCACAGCGATAGGTGGTATGGGCGGACGTTTAATTGCCGGAGTTTTAGTTGATTTTATCTCCTGGCAATCTGCCACTTTGATTATCGGTATTTTAAATCTTTGTATCGCTGGATTATTTTTCTATTTTTTGCCCGCTTCGCAACATTTTAAAGCCTATCCAATCAAGCTGAATCGTTTTAAAAACTCATTTAGGCAGAATTTTGCTGATCCGAAACTTCGGGTTTTATTCCTGCAAGGTTTTATCTTGATGGGCTGCTTTGTCTCGGTATTTAATTATCTGAATTATCGCTTGATCCAGGCGCCATTTGAATTATCTCATGTTTGGATTGGCTTGATTTCAATTACTTATTTGGCTGGTATTTATAGCTCCCCTCGAGCAGCACATTGGGGACGGCATTATGGAAAATTCAGAATATTGGCAGCCATGATCCTGATGATGCTTGTGGGCTTGGCGCTGATGCTGATCAATCAGTTGATTATTGTTTTTATCGGATTGCTGATTTTCACTTTTTCTTTCTTTGCTGCCCATTCGACTGCCAGTAGCTGGGTGTCGATCCAGTCGTTACAGTATCGGGCAGTTGGTTCGTCGCTGTATTTATTTTGCTATTACCTAGGTTCAAGTGTGTTGGGGAGCTCAAGCGGATTGGTGTGGGAAAATTATGGCTGGATAGGATTAACTGTGTTTATTGCCGCGTTATTACTGACGGGTTTGTCATTCAGTTTAAAACTCCGTTCAAATTAGAGATTATTTCCAAGCTTTCCTCCTCATAAATAGAATCAATTTCTTTTTTGAAATATTTAAACTTTAGATTCAAATGACAAAGAGAGCGTGATTCAGTTAGTCTCTGATTTTGTATAAATTATAATCAAGCAAGCTAGACCTAATTCGTGGTAAAATAATCGGCTTTCATCTTTGATCTTATTTTTAGATCTCCTATCATCTGCCAGCCGAGAATTGCTAGCCATGTCTACTGCTTATACCATGCAGACTGCGCCAAAAGCGTTGTTTGATTACGACAAATATTGGGCGTCTTGTTTTGACCCTGCGCCATTTTTGCCGATGTCACGCGAGGAAATGGATCAACTCGGCTGGGACAGCTGTGATTTTATTTTGGTGTGTGGTGATGCTTATATCGATCATCCATCTTTCTGTTCAGGCATTATTGGTCGTACGCTAGAAGCACAAGGCTTCCGTGTCGGTATTATTGCACAGCCAGACTGGACCAGCGTGGATGCGTTCCGCGTTTTAGGTAAACCGAATATTGCCTGGGGTGTGACTGCAGGGAATATGGATTCCATGATCAACCGTTATACGGCTGACCGTAAAATCCGTTCTGATGATGCCTATTCACCAGACAATCAGCCAAACAAACGTCCAGATCGTGCGGCAACCGTGTATTGCCAGCGTGTCCGTGAAGCTTATCCGGATGTACCGGTATTATTGGGCGGTATTGAAGCATCATTACGTCGTATTGCGCATTATGACTACTGGTCAGACAAAGTGCGTCGTTCGGTGTTGATGGATTCAAAAGCCGATCTTTTGATGTACGGTAATGGTGAGCGTTCAATCACTGAAATCATGCATCGCTTGGCGCGTGGTGAAAAAATCCAAGAGATTACCGATGTTCGTGGTACAGCGTTTATTGTGAATAAACACAACCGCCCATCGAAAGCCAAATTTGTTGAAATCGCATCGAATGATGTCGATGCCATTGGCCGTGTTGATCCAATTATTAACCCGTATGTCATGACTGAAGATATCGATGGTTGTGAGATTGAACAAGGGAAGGATTCTAGCCAGTATCAAGGTTTCCAAAAAGAACATGTCGCCAATCCGATTGTGCGAGCAGGGGATGACCTAGATCCTGATACGCAAATTGTGCAACTGCAACCGGCTTCTAAAGCGATTAAACATAAGTTACCGCCGCGTGAATTGGCCGTAATCCGTTTGCCTGCTTTTGAAGAAGTTGCTGCAGATCCAGTGCTTTATGCACATGCCAACCGTATTCTGCATCTGGAAACCAATCCGGGAAATGCGCGTGCTATGGTACAAAAGCATGGTGAACGTGATGTCTGGTTGAATGCACCGCCAATTCCGTTGACTACCGAAGAAATGGATTACGTGTTTGACCTGCCTTATGCACGTCTGCCGCACCCTGCTTATGGCAATGCACGTTTCCCGGCATTCGACATGATCAAGTTCTCTGTGAATATCATGCGTGGTTGTTTCGGTGGTTGTACTTTCTGTTCAATCACAGAGCATGAAGGTCGTATTATTCAGAACCGTTCTGAAGAATCAATTTTGCGTGAAGTAGAAAAAATCCGTGATACCGCACCGGGCTTCACGGGTATTATCTCGGACTTGGGTGGCCCAACAGCCAACATGTACCGTTTGGCCTGTAAAGATCCTGAGATTGAAAAGAACTGTCGTAAACCGTCATGTGTATTCCCGGGCGTGTGCCAAAACCTGCATACCGACCATGCGCCATTGACGCAGTTATACCGTAAAGCGCGCTCTTTACCAGGCATTAAAAAGATTCTGATTGGTTCAGGCCTACGTTATGACCTGGCGGTTTTAAACCCTGAATATGTCAAAGAACTTGTAACCCATCATGTGGGTGGTTACTTGAAGATTGCGCCTGAACATACCGAAAAAGGCCCACTCAATAAAATGATGAAGCCGGGTATTGGGACGTATGACCGCTTCAAGCAAATGTTTGATCGTTATAGTAAGGAAGCAGGCAAGGAACAATACTTAATTCCTTACTTCATCGCGGCGCATCCGGGAACTACCGATTACGACATGATGAATTTGGCGATTTGGTTGAAGAAGAATGGTTTCCGTGCCGATCAGGTACAGACCTTCTATCCTTCACCAATGGCGACTGCAACTACCATGTACTACACTGGTAAAAACCCGCTGGCGAAAGTGGCGCGTTATACTGAAAATGTCGACATTGTGAAAGGTGAGAAGCGTCGTCGTTTGCACAAAGCTTTCTTGCGTTATCATGATTCAAACAACTGGCCGTTATTGCGTGAAGCCCTGAAAGAAATGGGTCGTCAGGATTTGATTGGTAACTCGAAACAGCATTTGATTCCGACTTATCAGCCTGTAGGCAGTGCAGACGGTCAGTATCAATCGGCGCGTAAGAAAAACTCGACGGTTGCCGGTGATTCGCAAAAACGTACTGGTGAGCAAGGGAATCGTAGCAAGGCTGCACAAGCTCAGTCTCGTCCTTCAAATACCAAGAAGCGTCCTGAACGTGGGCAAATTCTGACCCAGCACACAGGTTTGCCGCCGCGTGAAACAGGCGATGCCAAAAAACCGTTTGGTGGGCCAAAGCCTAAAGCGAAGCCCAAATCACGTGCATAATTAATTTAATAAAAAGACACTTCGGTGTCTTTTTTTAGCTCTTGGGTAAAGTAACGTAGCCTGAGCTTGTCAGTTGAAAGTGTAAAAGAATATATTATTTGAATTAAATTCTTTAAAAAAGTGATATAAAAATAACACTTTGTCGGAATTGTCCTACAGTTGGGCAGATATGTATTGCGGTCAATTCCATGGATGTTTTAGAGTGCATTATCAGTACTTTAAATCCACTTTCATTGGCATCTAGAGAGATGTCACTTTAGGTAACACAGAATCGAGTTTTGATACCAGTTGTATGGGTATTTAAACAGATTGGTTGTTATATCTATTTAAAATAAAGCGTGGGTTTATACTGCACAACAATAAAACAAAAATGATTATAAGAATTCAAGGATTTAGGCATGACCACCTATATTATGATTGGGAGTTTCCTGCTCTTCTGTGTCGTGCTCATGGCATGGAAAAAGCTCGGAAATAATTCCAAACCACAAGACAGTGCGTTAAAGCAACGTGCTATTTTTAACCTGAATGAGCAATTGACCTTCACCCGTTTGAGGGAAGTATTACCTGAATACATCATTTTGGCACATGTTTCCTATGATGCCTTAATGACGACTAAATTTAACCGGACTCGACATAAGTACCGCAACCTGACTGCAGATTTTGTAATTCTGGATCAGCAGCACCAGATTCTAGCCGTGGTGGGAGTAGATGACCCATTAATTTTGAAGCGTCCCCAGCAGACGGGTTTTCAGGATGCATTACTAACCATGGCAGGTTATCGGGTAATTCGTTACGATGATGTGCCGGAATATTATCAGTTGCGCCAGGACTTCTTGCAGGAGCAAGCGCAAATGCAGAAAATGCCCAAATATACAGTTAGCAATGATCTGAAAAAATATTATTTATATTCGGATTTAGAGCGTAGTAAAATCAAAGCAGTCGGTTAAAACAAAAAAGCATGCCAGAAGCATGCTTTTTTTATGAATATCGATCTTGAAACATTATTCTGGTTTAACCGCCACGACGGTCAGTTCGACCAATACCCGTGGATCATAGAGTTTTGCTTCTACACAGGTACGAGGCAGCGCTTCGATATCAGCGACCCAGGCATCCCAGACTTCATTGAAGGCTGCATAATCCTTCTCAATATCTTTCAAATAGATGGTTACCGACATGATGTGACTTTTGTCTGTGCCGGCATCTGCCAGAAACTGGTCAATAGTATCTAAAGTCTGTTGGGTTTGCCCTTTAATATCCAGTTCAACATCTGTGGCCAGCTGGCCGGCAAGATGCACCAGATTACCGGCAATAGCAATTTCCGAAAAGCGTTTCGATACGTGTAAACGTTCAACTGTCATGTTGTTCATCCTGAGTTTTGGGCATCAGGGCTGCGACCAGTGCAGTCAGCAGACAACCCACCGCCAGATAGATGGCTACATAATGCCATGAACCATCCGCCCAAATCACCAGTGCCGCTGCAATAAATGGGGTAAAACCACCCCCAATGATGCTCGCCACCTGATAGCCAACTCCGGCACCGCTGTAGCGGTATTCTGTGCCAAACAGGGAGGTGAAAATCGGTTGATGGACACTGACCACCATATCGTGTGCGACGTTCGCCAGTAAAATTGCCCCGACAATGATCATCCAGGTGTTTTGTGCATCGAGCGCCATAAAAAATGGAAAGGCTGAAAGCGCACCAATCAAACCGCCCCAGACACACATTTTCTGATGATTGAATTTATCCGCCAGCCAAGCAAAAAATGGAATACTGAAACAGCTAATTACCCCGACCATCAGCGTGATATTCAGGAAGAACTGTTTGTCCATGCCTAGGTTGCTGGTGGAATAGTTCAGGGCGAAATTGGTGACCAGATACATGGTCAGCAATTCAGTCAAACGTAAGGCAATAATATAAAAGAAAGCTTTTGGATGTTTGCTGATCGCCTGCAAGATCGGCAGTTTTTCTGGTTGATGATCAGCTTTCACCACCTTTTCCACAAACTCTTGCGATTCATCCTGATCACGTCGGATCCACATCGCTACAGCTAACAGTACGATGCTGGCCAGAAAGGGAATACGCCATGCCCAGTCCGCAAAAGCCTGTTCGCCTAGGGTCGCAATAATAATGGAGACTGCACCAGTGGCCAATACCAGGCCAACACCATAGCCGACCTGAACCCCGCTGCTATAAAAGGCTTTTTTACCCTTGGGTGCATTTTCAACTGCCATCAGAGCTGCGCCGCCCCATTCACCACCCACGGCAAAGCCTTGCAAGGCACGGCAAAACACCAACAGCACCGGAGCCCACCAGCCAATTGCTTCAAAATTTGGCAGCAGACCAATCCCGACCGTGGAAATTCCCATCAGGATTACCGTAAGTACCAGCATTTTTTTACGGCCGAGCTTGTCACCAAAGTGACCAAATACCACACCACCTAAAGGACGAAACAGGAAGCCGACCCCAAAGGTGGCCAGAGCCGCAAGGGTACCCATGTTCTCGCCAATACTGGGGAAAAACTGATCTTTAAAAATTAAGGCTGCAACAATGCCATAAAGGAGAAAATCATACCAATCGACAACAGCACCAACAAAACTAGACAGCGCAGCTTTACGTGCGCGTTGTTCTTGAACAACAGAAGAATTTACAGAAGACATGCAGGAGGGGATTCCATGAGTTACATCAGAGTTGCCCTGCAATATTCGGATTTGATCGTCACGCTAATCACAGGACATCATGCTGAAAGTAAAGGTGATTTTCAGCATCTCGGCACATACATGGATAATGCATTGCGCAGATAGAGTACTCTAAAAAATCAAAATGTAAAAACAAAGTTGCCGTATTTTTAAACTGATGCCTAAAACATGATCAAAAAAGGTTTAGAGTAGCAATAACTGGGTTTCAGTTTCGGGGACGCTGAGCTGATACACGCCGACGCCGATCAGCCGAAATTGCATCTGCGGAGCAATATGCAGGTCGTCGAGCAGTAAGTCCAAGGCTTGGGCTAATTCCTGTGGGCTACGCAGCACCTGTTTAAAACTTTTACTGTGTTGCATCACCTGAAAATTCTTGAGTTTTAATTTGACCGTAACGCCGCGAGCAGAAAGCTGTTTCTTTTGCAGGCTTTGCCATACTTGTCCAAGTAAAGGCTCCCAATAGGGGCGACATTGGTTCAGATGCAGGTCATCATCAAAAGTGGTTTCTTTGGAAATTTGCTGGCGTTCCCGTTCTACTTCGACCGGTCGTTCATCAATACCTTGAGCGTACAAAAACAGCCGCCGGCCATATTTGCCAAAATGTTGAATCAGTAAGGCTTCATCAATTTGCTGTAAATCGCCTAAAGTTTCTAGATTCAGACTTTTCAGTTTTTCCTGAGTGACTTTTCCCACGCCGGGAATTTTTTTCAGCGGCAGATCCTGGATAAAACGCTGTACCTGCGAAGGTTTAATTACACAGATGCCATTCGGTTTGTGCCAGTCCGAAGCAATTTTAGCGAGAAATTTATTGGGTGCCACACCGGCAGAAGCAGTCAGTCCGGTCGCTTGAAAAATATCCTCGCGAATCCGCATGGCGACTTCGGTGGCACTGGGAATCTGCTGTAAATTCTCCGTGACATCCAGAAAGGCTTCATCCAGAGACAGTGGTTCAATCAGGGAAGTATATTGTTGGAAGATCTGATGAATCTGTGCCGATACCTGCCGGTATTTGGCAAAATCTGGCTCAATCACGATAACTTGAGGACATAGTTTGCGCGCCTGCCCCATGGACATGGCAGATCGCAGGCCATAAACTCGTGCCGGGTAGGAGGCAGCCGCGACCACCGCCCGAGGATGATGCGAGGCTATCACCACAGGTAAGTCTTTCAATTCTGGACGTTCACGCAGCTCAACCGAGGCATAAAACGCATCCATATCAATATGAATAATTTTGCGCATGTTCGCTATCTTAAGGGGCTTTAATCGGATTGGGAAGCGAAGGCTGCGTTGAGTAAATAGGGTTGCGGTCCGCTGAGCAGAATGACTTTGGTCCCTTGTGTCTCGGCAGCCTGAATCAGAAGTTGCAAACTTTTTGGAGTGTCATCGGCAAGACGGGGTAAAAATTGCAGTGGCTGCTTTAAAGGCTGAAAAAAATCATCCCAATGCACCGGAATCACTACTTTGGGCTTGAGCATGTTCAGGGTTTCAGTCAGATATTGCTGCTGATAGTCACTGGATTGTCTGGAGAGCTGGGCAATACCTAAAAATAAAGTATCGACCTGTAGGTTTTTAAATTGATCCGGGATAAATCCGGTACTGGTCTTGACCAGAATTTTATGTCCCGCATGCTCAATCAGGTAATCGAAACTGCCACCTTCTTTAAATTCGGAAAATTTAGCCGGAAGAGTTAAAGGCCGCAGCAGCTCTTCGCCTAAATCATCATTTATCGCTATGGGCGGGGTATGTTGTGAGGGAATTGCCGTGGTCTGGAAATGTCCCCATTGCTGTACTTGCCCAGGCTTAATCGGCTGTAATTGCTGTGGAGTAACTTTGGGATTTGCCCGGGCGATATTCAGGGTGCTCGGCGAACCGACCACAGCAGTTTCGGGAAGCATCTCTAGTAAAGCCGGGACATCCAGAACATGATCATAATGAGAATGACTGACCAGAATGGCTTGGGTTCGGCTCAATTCATGGCATTGTACCAGTTGTTCTAAGAGCAGCTTATCACTTTGAATAGGTCGAGTAATTACTTGCCGCAAAGATGGCCGGCTAAAGAAACCATCGATCAGGATCTGATCGTGGCCATCATCGAGTAACAGGGTGGACACACCAAAAAAATTGACTGTAAGCCCGTGAACGGATATACCGGTTTGCGGCTGCCACGCTTTAAAGTCACTAACCTTGCCCGAAGCTTGCAACAGATAAGCCAGCATACCCGCGATGAGTAGGAGTAGAATCACCAGACCGAGTAAAATGCCTTTTATCCATTTCAATCTTTTTATTTCCTTGTTGTTTTTTTTTATCAAGAACTTGTTTTCAAACGATCAGCTTTATCTCGCTTGATTCTCAGATGAAGGTATTACAATCTCATTCTTCTTGAGAAAATCATCCCATTGCTGTTCTGAGCCATAAAAAACATTCAGGTCTACTGGTGTGGTAATGCCGGAAATTTTACCCTGACTGGTATGTTGCCAAAACATCCATTTAGGCTGGTTTTTTAGATCAGGCAGACCCTTGTACTCACGTACCCAGAGCGGTACATCAGGAAAATATCCTGTCAGTACAATATTATAAAAAGCTTTAGAAATATAGAAAATCGGCTGCTTGCCATAATGCTTTTTCAGGACATCATGCATCACCTGAATTTCGTTTAAAAGCTGCTCTTTAGAATAGGTATTGATACAGTTGCTGTCATATTCCAAATCAATCACTGGCGGTAAGGCATCCGGTTTATTGGGGACGGAGTCAATAAAGTTCTGGGCCTGAATGCTGCCATCGCGGCAGAGGCGGTAGAAATGATAGGCACCGACCAGAAAGCCGCGTTCCCGGGCCTTGAGCCAGTTTTCCTGAAATTTGGTATCTTTAAAGTCGCCGCCTTCAGTGGCTTTCAGATAAACAAATCGGTATTTTTCAGGCGAAATCTGCTGCCACTGAATCTCTTTTTGATGATGCGATACATCAAAACCCTGGATTGGGTAATCGGCCGCATGGGCAGAGGGTGCTTTCATCAGGCAGGGATAGACCATGGCGCTAGCGATCACAGTGATCAGCACGCCAAGCCCAATCAAGAGCGATTTATGAACTCTGTTCGGAGCCTGATTTTTTTGCATTTCCAGTCCTTGCCTATATGTGATTTAGGCTAAAACTTACAATCAGCCCAAAGTGAATAGATCGCATCAAACCGGGGTATTTCTAGGAATATGCCAGAAAATATAGGCTGCAATAATATTGATACAGCCTAAACAGATCAGTGACATATGAAAAGCAGCCACCAGATTGTCAGCGCCGTAATAGGCACTCAGCATGTTCACCAGTGTTCCTGCCAGTGCCACCCCGATACTCATCGACAGCATCATGATCATCGACAGGAAACTGTTGCCGCTACTGGCATCCTGCTGGCTTAAGTCCTTTAAGGTCAGGGTATTCATCGACACGAATTGCAGTGAATTTAAAATGCCGAAGATAAAGAAATGAATCGCACGGAGCCAGATTGGGGTTTCCGCCGTGGTCAGGGCAAAACTGGCAATACACAGACCCACCAGCAAAGTATTGACCAGCAAGACCCGACGATAGCCAAAACGCTGAATGATGTTGCGGATAATCGGTTTGGAGGCCAGCGAACCGAGCACAGTCGGAATCATCAATAAACCGGTAATAAAGGGTTCGAAACCGAATGCGACTTGCAACATCAGCGGCAATAAAAACGGAATCGAGTTGCCGCCGAGACGGGCAAAGAAATTACCCAAAATGCCAATCGCATAAATTTTATTTTTAAACAACTGGCTGCGAAACAGCGCGTTGCTATGCGTATGTGAATGATAGGCATAAATCAGGGTGGCCAATAAACCGGCCAGAATCAGGCTGAGGCTCCACCACAGCGAGTTGTGTGGACTGGCAAAATTTTCAATTCCGAGACAGAGGCCCACCATGGCCACGACCAGCAAGATAAAGCCCCAATAATCAAAATGGGCGACTGTAGGTTCAAGTACATTCGGCATGGCCTTAAAGGTAATCAGTGCGCCCAGCAAGCCAATCGGCAGATTGATCAGGAAAATCCAGTGCCAGGACAGATATTCGACCATCCAGCCACCTAGGGTCGGGCCAATCAACGGACCAATCAGACCGGCCAGACTCATCAGACTCATGGCGGCCAGAAATTGGGTACGGGGAATGATCTTCAGCATCGCCAAACGGCCGACCGGCAGCAATAATGCACCACCGATCCCTTGAAAGATCCGGTACACCAATAATTCATTCAGGCTACTTGACCAGGCACAGCCCAAAGAGGCCAAAGAGAAAATAATAATCGCAGCAAAATAGGTATTTCTGACCCCGAACCGGTCTGCCAGCCAGCCACTTAAGGGAATGCAGGCCGCCACAGACAGCACATAAGCCACGACCACACTGTGCATGCGTAGCGGATCTTCCTGCAAATTTTGGGCAATTGCAGGTAAGGCGGTATTAATAATGGTGGTATCCAGCCCCTGCATGAAAAAGCCAATCGAGACCAACAAGACCAGCAGTCTAAACTCGGGATCTAAGGCTTGATGCGTAGGCGTGGCATTCATAATTCTGGAAAACTGAAAATTTTGAATAGTTTAAAGGAATCAGCCGAGTCTGTCGTATATAAAGCGTTTCAACTTTTATAGCAGTGTTGTGTCAAGGAACTGCAACCGATCTGTCATGGCACTGCAATGCTCTGGTTATAAATTGGTCACGAATTCTTCATGATAGATCAACAAAAAAATGAAATTAAAATTAAAGTCTTTGATAGTGGCCATGCTGGCTGTGGGGATGGTGGCATGTGGAAGTGAGAATGAAAATGAAACACCGGTTCCAATCGTCGAGGCTACACCGAACTCGATCGAGTTAAGCAAATTAGCTGCTTATGAATCGGGTATGTTTGCGCAAAGTGCAGCAGAAATTCCGGCCTTTGATGCCGAGAGTCAACGCCTATTCGTGGTCAATGCCAAAGAAGGCGTATTGGATGTACTGGATTTAAGTCGACCTGATCAGCCGAAAAAAATAACATCTATCACGGTCGATGACATTGCGCCAGAGGCTGAGGTCAACAGTGTCGCGGTGCACAATGGCGTTGTCGCCATTGCGATTCAGGCTGCTGTGAAAACCGATCCTGGCTATGTTGCTTTATATCAGGCCAAAGACTTGACCAAGCTGGCCCACGTACAGGTGGGTGCTTTGCCGGACATGCTGACTTTCACACCGGATGGTCAAAGCTTGTTGGTGGCCAATGAAGGCGAGCCTTCTGATGATTATCAGGTTGACCCTGAAGGTTCAGTGTCTGTCATTAGTCTGGCCAATTTAAAAGCCCCGATCGTTCGTACAGCAGACTTTAAGTCCTTTAATGGACGGGAAGCAGCATTGCGTGAACAGGGCATCCGCATTTTCGGACCAAAGGCGAGTGCTGCACAGGATTTTGAACCTGAGTACATTACTGTTTCAAAAGATGGAAAAACCGCCTGGGTTACCTTACAGGAAAACAATGCCTTGGCCAAAATTGATGTGGCTTCTGCCAAAGTACTCGCTGTTTATCCATTTGGCTTTAAAGATCATGGCATAAATGGTCATGGCATGGATGTCAGCGATGCGGATGGTGTCGACGGTAAAGGCAAAATCAATATTCAAACTTGGGCCAATGTCCGTGGCTTATATATGCCAGATGCGATTGCAAGTTTCGAGGTCGCGGGCAAAACCTATATTGTGTCTGCCAATGAAGGCGATGCCCGTGCCTGGGGTGAAAACAATCCCGCATATTTCAATAACGATATCAGCCAGGGCTTTGTAGAAGAATGGCGGGTGAAACACTTAGTCCATGCCAAAGGTTTTGACCGCCGTCTGGGTGATGATTTGCCAGCTCATCTTCGTGTATTGGCCAAAGGAGCAGAACTCAATCCGAATAATTTTGCGTATTGTGGCGCGGTGGCAGGGGATGCCAAAGACTGCCGTGAAGATCATCTGCTGGGCCGTTTAAATATTACGTGGACTGAAGGCTATCAAAAAAATGCCGATGGTACAGCCAAACTGAATGAACGGGGCAATCTGGTCTATGATCATTTATATAGCTTTGGTACACGCTCGGTCAGTATCTGGGTGGAAAATGATCAACAGACCGGTTTAGAACTGGTATGGGATTCGGGTGATCAGTTTGAGCAGTATATTGCCAAACATCATCCTGAGATTTTCAACTTTAATCATGAAGAAGCCGGACTGGATAATCGCAGTGACAATAAAGGGCCGGAACCTGAAGGGGTGACCTTGGGGCAGATTGGTCAAAAAACCTTTGCCTTTATTGGGCTGGAGCGTGTCGGTGGCATCATGGTCTATGATGTGTCTACACCTGCATCACCAGTCTTCGTGCAATATATCAATTCACGTGATTTTAAAGCGACCACAGAGCAGATTGAAATAGGACAAGCCGGTGATTTAGGACCGGAAGGTTTGGTATTTATTCCGGCCAAAGACTCCCCGAATAAGAAACTCCTCCTGGTGGTCGGCCATGAAGTTAGTGGCAGTACCACGATTTATCAAGTAAATCTCAAGTAAAACCAAAAGCTTTTAGATTCAGGGCACTTCGGTGCTCTTTTTTGTAAGGTGACCGTATATATGACAGTCTTGTCATTAAAATGAAATAAAACCGTCATAATCTTGGGCCAACTTTTCAGCAGTGCTGAAATCTCCTCGCGTATAGGTTTGTTTTTATGACAATCGAGATTTTGATGGTGATCGGCTTCTGTTTGGCCGCTTACTCTATTGTCGGAAATGATGTACCTCAAACCTTAGGGACATTTATTTCTTCGAATTCACATCGCCCATGGTGGGTATTGTGGATTTATATCAGCTCAATTTTAATTGTCGTATTGGTCTATGGTTGGTATGCATCTGGGGTGGGTGATGCCTCATACGGTCGTTTAGAAACGATTCCTTTCCCTGAAGGTGGCATTACCTGGCTGTACATTGTGCCGCCAATTCTGCTGTTGATGCTGACCAAATACGGGATTCCAGTCAGTACCACTTTCCTGGTGCTTACGATTTTCTCTCCCGCCAGCTTAGGCTCGATGATGGTCAAATCGATGATGGGCTATGCGGTGGCCTTTGTAGTGGCGATTGTCATCTATCGTTTTGTGGTCAAGCAGCTGGCACGCCATTTTGCCAAGACACGTCATCAGGAACACTCCAAGGTCTGGATGGGCTTGCAATGGGTCTCTACCGGTTTCCTGTGGAGCCAATGGCTGATTCAGGATCTGGCTAACATCTTCGTGTATGTGCCGCGTCAGGTACCGTTTGAATTCCTGATGTTTGCGATTGCGGTATTCGTAGTGTTGCTGGGCGTGATTCTGTATCAACGTGGTGGGGCCATCCAGAAAATTGTCGATACCAAAACCGGTGTGACCGACATTCGTGCTGCGACGATTATCGACTTCCTGTATGCCATTATCCTGTTGATCTTCAAAGAGTGGAGCAATATTCCAATGAGTACCACTTGGGTATTCCTGGGATTACTTGCAGGTCGTGAATTTGCCATGTCGATGATTCTGGATGAAGTCAATAAACATCGTACGTCACGCAATGTCAGTGCAGATGCCATGAAACTGATGTTCGGTCTGGCTATGTCGGTCATTCTGGCAACGACTTTGCCGATGTTTTATGAGTTTGTGACGAATTATGGTCAATAAGACCTGATATTAAAAATCCAATAAAAAAGCGAGCCAGGTGCTCGCTTTTTTATTGCTTGAGAAGCTTAGACTACAAATCTTTGCGGATGGCCTAAATTGGTTAAAGTCGTATAAATTTCTTCTTCGTGTTCACAAATGATCAGTTTGGCACGATGCTGTGGCGGTAAAAAACCATCTTCAACGGCGCGGTCCAGCTGCGCAATCAAGGCATCATAGAAGCCATTCACGTTATAGAGCATCATCGGTTTCTGGTGCTGGTTTAGCTGACCCCAAGTGGCAATTTCCAGAATTTCCTCAAACGTGCCCAGTCCACCCGGTAATGCCACAAAGGCACAGGCCCGCTCGGCCATCATAGCCTTGCGTTGATGCATGCTGGTCACCACATGTAATTCGGTGAGCTGGTTATGGGCAATTTCATAATCCAGCATAAATTCAGGAATCACCCCTACAGCTTCACCGCCATGCTGGATCATGGCATCCGCGACCTGTCCCATCAATCCAATACTGGCGCCACCGTAAACCAGCCCGAAACCATGTTCTGCCAGTCCTTGCGAGAGATGAATGGCTTTTTCTAAATAAACTGGTTTGTTGCCTGCACGTGAACCACAATAGAGAGCCACTAGAGGGCGTGTTGTTTTTGGGGAGTTTTCTTTAAAATAATCTGTCATTTGAATTACGCTTTGCATTTATTTTCTTCACCTTATCATTTTTCTTTCTTGTGACTATAGCTTAATTAATAAATATGACAATTCTGTGTGCGGCTACATTTTCACTGCAATAGGGCTCAGCAAAATTCATCGATAAACAGCTATGAAAACAGGTGAATTTCAAATTGATCTTGATATACTGAAAATTGGTTTCACAACAATAGAACGACGATGGGTAGTGGTAGTTGGCCGTTTAACTTTATAAATCTACGCCAAATAATTGATCTTATTCAATATAAAAAATTCTGTTTTACTGTGTCACAGCGTCAGGTGATTCCATGCTGCAGTCCTGAGCTTCAGGAGCCAAGCGTATGATCTTTGAATGGATGTCAGACCCTTCAGCCTGGGTCGGTTTACTCACGTTAATTGTTCTTGAGATTGTACTCGGGATCGACAATCTGGTTTTCATTGCTATTTTGGCGGAGAAACTGCCACCAGAACAACGTAATACGGCGCGGATTGTCGGCTTGATGCTGGCCCTGCTGATGCGTTTGATCTTACTGGCCTCGATTGCCTGGGTAGTGACCCTCACTGATCCACTATTCCACATCTTTGATCATGCTTTCTCGGGCCGCGATCTGATTCTATTGTTTGGTGGGGTGTTCCTGCTGTTTAAAGGCACCATGGAACTGCATGAGCGTCTGGAAGCCAAACCCGTCATCAAAGAAGAAAATCCGGTCCATGCGGTATTCTGGATGGTGATTGTCCAGATCGTGGTGCTGGACGCCGTATTCTCATTAGACAGCGTGATTACTGCGGTTGGTATGGTCAAAGACCTGTCAGTGATGATGATTGCCGTGATTATTGCCATCGGGATTATGCTCTGGGCATCCAAAGCTCTGATGGATTTCGTCAACAGACATCCGACCGTGGTGATTCTGTGTCTGGGCTTCCTGATGATGATCGGCTTCTCGCTGGTGGTCGAAGGCTTCGGTTTCCATATTCCGAAAGGTTACCTGTATGCTGCAATTGGCTTCTCGGTGATTGTCGAATTTATTAACCAGACCATGAAACGCAATCAGGAAAAAATGGTGACCACCACCGACATGCGCTACCGTACTGCTTCAGCAGTGATGCGCATGCTCGGCGGCAAACCTGCTCAGGACAATGATTCTTCTGAGCCGGAAGATGTTCTGGCGACACGTGCCTTTGCCGATGAAGTCTTTAATGATGACAATGGCATCTATCATAGTGTCATGGTGCAGGGGGTACTGGGTCTGTCTGAACGTCCGGTCAAGTCGGTAATGACGCCACGTCCTGAACTGGAATGGATTGATCTGGACAATGACGCTGACAGTATCAAAGAACAGTTATTGCAGATGAGCCACTCGCGTCTGATTATCGCCCGGGGTGAACTGGATAATATTGCCGGTGTGGTACTGACCCATAAAGTCCTCAATGAATACATTGAAACCGGGGTGCTGGATTTTGAAAAGCACTTACGTGAACCGGTGATTGTGCATGAAAATGCCCAGGTCTTGATGGTGATGGAACAGTTGCGTCAGGCTCCATTGCAGATGGCAATTGTCCTGAATGAATATGGTTCAATTGAAGGGATTGCCACCCCAATTGATATTCTTGAAGCAATTGCCGGTGAATTCCCGGATGAAGATGAGCTGCAAGCTGCTGCAGAAAGTCTGGAAGATGGCAGCCTGATTCTGGATGGTTCGACCGACATCCGTCATGTTTCCTTATTGCTGGATCGTGATCTGGTCAATGAAACTGAAGAATATTCCACCCTGTCCGGTTATGTATTATTCCATATGGCACGTTTACCGCATAGTGGTGAAAAATTTGAAGCAGATGGACATATCTTTGAAGTGGTCACCATGGACGGCCATAAGATCGATAAAGTGCATATCATTCCGCTTCCTGTACAGGAATAGACTATAGCGAAGGTTCGGACGCAAAAATTTGCTAAAATAGCCCGCATTGTCGGGCTATTTTTATGGAACTGAAATGTCAGAAGCATGTCCATGTGGACAAGGTGAATATCACAGCTGTTGTCAGCCCTTACATGCAGGACAACGGGTCGCAGAGACTGCGCAGCAACTCATGCGTTCCCGTTATAGTGCCTTCGCGAAGCATGAAATCGATTACATCAAAACCACCACCGCGCTGGGTCAGCAACAGGCACTGGACCTGCAGGCGATTAGCGATTGGAGCAAAGCCAATCATTGGTTAAAGCTTGAGATAGTTCAAGCCGATGAAAAATTAGATAAAAATCATGCATTGGTTGAGTTCAAGGCTCATTATCATGATGGTAAGCAGGCACAGATACATCATGAAGTTTCACATTTTGTGAAGCTGGAAGGTCGCTGGTATTTCCTGGATCCGACCACGGATCAGACCCTCGGCATGAAACAGCCCTGTATTTGTGGTTCAGGTAAAAAATTTAAGCAATGTTGTGCCGGATTCTTATAACTTTCACACAGATTTAGCTTAGAATAGCCGCCATCTCAAAGCCTCAGGTGGAAGCAGGGCGATGTTACTGACCGTCATCTATATTATTGCAATTACCGCTGAAGCCATGACCGGGGCACTGTCCGCTGGCCGGCGCAGCATGGACTGGTTTGGCGTGATGATTATTGCCTGTGTTACTGCACTGGGTGGTGGTTCGGTCCGCGATGTTCTGCTCGGACATTATCCCCTGACCTGGGTCAAACATCCCGAATATCTGGTGCTGACCTGTTGCGCAGCCTTCGTCACTATCCTGATTGCCAAATGGATGCGACAGTTACGTAATGTCTTCCTGGTGCTGGATGCCTTGGGCCTGATTGGCTTTACCATTATTGGCTGTCAGATTGCCCTGGAAATGGGACATGGTTTTGTGGTCAGCGCCGTTGCGGGTGTCTTGACCGGTGTGTCTGGCGGGATTTTGCGTGACATTTTATGTAATGACGTGCCGCTGGTGTTCCGCCGTGAACTGTATGCCAGTATTGCCTTTGTTTCAGTGATCTTTTACTGGCTCTGTAGCCACTACGGCTTGTCGCAGGATCTGACCATTTTGTCTACCCTGATTTTTGGTTTTAGCTTACGTCTAATCGCCATCTATTTTGGTCTGGAAATGCCAAAATTCATTTATAAAGATGATGATGAGCACTCGGCATCTTCCAAAGACGAATCTTGATTTTTAAATGTATAAAGTGCGGCAATAAAAATAGCCGCATTCAGCTCAATTCGTAGTATAAAAAATATAAAGCAGCCCACCTGTTGAGAAAGCAGCATCTCCCGTTCCACCTGATCAGAGATTTTTGTTATGGATTTAGTTTCTCGCATACAACGCTTACCGATTGGTAGGTTTCACTACACCTTGCTGGTGGTGGTTGGACTGGGCTGGATGTTTGATGCGATGGATACCGGATTGATTTCCTTTATCCTGGCAAAAATGGCTGAAGACTGGCAGATGACTGCCGATCAAAAAAGCTGGGTGGTGTCGATCGGTTTTGTCGGCATGGCGATCGGGGCGATTTGTTCAGGTGGCCTGGCAGACCGTTTTGGCCGTAAAACAGTCTTTGCTGCGACCCTGGTCATTTATAGCCTGGCCACTGCAGCTTGTGCTTTTGCACCGGATCTGACCTGGCTGCTGGTATTCCGTTTTATCGTCGGTTTGGGCTTGGGTGGTCAGCTACCCGTGGCCGTAACGCTGGTCAGTGAATATATTCCTGCGCATGTACGTGGCCGTTTTATTGTCTTGCTGGAAAGTTTTTGGGGGCTGGGCTGGCTGGTCGCGGCGCTAGTATCGCGCTTTATCATTCCAGATTTTGGCTGGCAAACCGCTTTCATGATTGGTGGCCTGCCTGCGCTGTATGCCATTGTAATCTGGAAAATGGTACCGGAATCTATTCCATTCCTGATTAACCGTGGTCGTATAGAGGAAGCTTCGGCACTGGTCAAAAAGATTGAGCGTCAATGTGGCGTTCAAGTCTATGAAATTTTTGAAGTGAAACCCGTTGCAGAGAAGCAGAATATTTCATTTTCCCAGTTATGGTCGGGTATTTTTGCACGCCGTACGCTTATGCTCTGGCTGATCTGGTTCGGTATTATTTTCTCTTATTATGGCATTTTTACCTGGTTACCAAGTTTACTGGTCAAAGAAGGTTATAGCATTGTCCAGTCATTTGAATATGTGCTGATTATGATTCTGGCGCAGTTGCCCGGTTATCTGGTGGCGGCATGGCTGGTCGAAAAACTCGGTCGTAAGCCGACTTTGGCCGGCTTTATTGGCATGTGCGCGATTTCTGCCTATTTCTTTGGTCAGTCGGGTAGTGTTACTGAAATCGTGATTTGGGGCTGTCTGATGTCCTTCTTTAATCTGGGTGCCTGGGGCGTACTCTATACTTATACCCCGGAACAATATCCGACCAATATCCGTGCCTTTGGTTCAGGCTGGGCCGGGGCTGTTGGCCGGATTGGCGGTATCGCGGCACCTTTTGCCGTAACACACCTGATGGGTATGCCGAATGGTTTCAGCTATGTCTTCACCATGTTTACTGCGGTTCTGGTCGCTGTCGCGATTGTGATTCTGGTCCTGGGTGAAGAAACCAAAGGCAAGACCCTGGAATCGATGGGCTTATAAAGGGAATGATTTTTTAGTTGCTTAGGGCCTATAAAGTGGATATTTTTAGGCCATAAGACACAAATTGTCGCGCTGAACGATTTGATGCCCTTGTGTCATCTACAGCCACGACTTAGCATAAGAAACATTGATACAAAAACGAATTATTTAGGACTATAGGTTGTTATGACAAGCCTTGCGCATCATGCGACAGAAAACCGCTCCGTAGCAGAATTTACTGAACAAGCTTATCTGAATTACGCCATGTACGTGATTATGGATCGGGCACTCCCTCATATTAGTGATGGCCTGAAACCGGTACAGCGCCGGATTGTCTATGCTATGAGTGAGCTGGGCCTGAAATGGACCAGCAAACCGAAGAAATCGGCACGTACGGTCGGTGATGTACTCGGTAAATACCATCCGCATGGTGACTCGGCCTGCTATGAAGCCATGGTGCTGATGGCACAGCCATTCAGTTACCGCTATCCGTTTATTGAGGGACAGGGCAACTGGGGTTCACCGGATGATCCGAAGTCTTTCGCAGCGATGCGTTATACCGAAGCCAAGCTTTCCCAGTACAGCGAACTGTTATTGTCTGAATTGGGACAGGGCACCTGTGAATGGCAGGACAACTTTGACGGTTCGATGAAAGAACCGGTGAACTTACCGGCACGTGTACCGAATATCCTGCTAAATGGTACCACTGGCATTGCAGTCGGTATGGCCACTGACATTCCGCCACACAACCTGCGTGAAGTAGTTAAAGGTACGATTGCGCTGATTCGTAATCCGAACCTGACCGATGAAAAAATCGCAGAATATATTCCTGCGCCAGATTTGCCGACCAAAGCCGAAATTATTACCCCGCCTGCTGAACTGTTAAAAATTCAAACCACAGGTCGTGGCAGCTACCGCATGCGTGCGGTCTATAGCGTCGATAAAAACGAAATTATCATTACCGAACTGCCTTATCAGGTGTCAGGTTCCAAAATTATCACCCAGATTGCCGATCAGATGCAGGCCAAAAAACTGCCATTGGTCAGCGATGTACGGGATGAATCGGATCATGCCAATCCAACCCGTTTAGTGATTGTTCTGCGTTCGAATCGTATTGATGCCGAATCGGTGATGAGTCACTTGTTTGCTACGACCGATCTGGAATCAAGCTACCGCGTCAACATGAACATGATTGGTGCGGATGGTCGTCCACAGGTGAAATCGATTCGTCGTATTTTGCTGGAATGGATTGAGATCCGTAAAACCACGGTAACGCGTCGTCTGCAATATCATCTGAACAAGATCGAAAAACGCCTGCATATTCTTGGTGGTCTGATCATTGCTTATCTAAATATTGACGAAGTGATTCAGATTATTCGTGAAGAAGATCAGCCCAAGCCGGTACTGATGCAGCGTTTTAATATTGACGAGATTCAGGCCGAAGCGATTCTGGAACTGAAATTGCGTCATTTGGCCAAGCTTGAAGAAATGGAAATGCGCCGCGAACAGGAAGAGCTGGAAGCGAAAGCAGCAGTGATTCGTGAACAACTGGCCAATCCGGAATCTTTAAAAAACCTGATCATTGCTGAACTGAAAGACGACGCCAAGAAATTTGGTGATGATCGCCGTTCGCCAATCGTACAGCGTGCCGAAGCTGCTGCAATCAATGAAACTGAAATGTTGCCGGCCGATCCGGTGACGGTGGTGTTATCAGAAGCTGGCTGGATTCGCTGTGCCAAAGGTCATGAAGTCGATGCAGAAAATCTGAATTTCCGTGCGGGTGATCAGTACTTGAGTCATGCACAGGGCAAATCCAATCAACGCGTTTATGTATTAGATGACACTGGCCGTAGCTATGCCTTGGCCATCAACACATTGCCATCCGCACGTGGTCTCGGTGAGCCGCTCAGTTCAAAACTGTCTCCTGGCAGTGGGGTGGGTTTTAAACAGGTTCTGGTGGCAGAGGATGAAACTGAAATTCTAGCGGCAAGTAATAAAGGTTATGGTTTTAAAACCCAGGCCAAGCAGCTGGATACCAGTGCCAAAGCGGGGAAAGCTTTCCTGAATTTATCTGAAGGGGCAGAGGTCATGAACCTGCAGCCACTCGATGATGCCACGCATGTTGCACTGCTCAGTTCAGCAGGACGCCTGTTGATTGTCGATTTAGCAGAATTACCTGTATTGAACAAAGGTAAAGGAAATAAATTGATACAACTTGAAGATAGTGATCAAATTTTGTCCATGACAATATTGAAGCTTGATGAAATAATTCAAGTGCTTGCAGGACAACAGCAGTTAAAATTAAAAGGGGATGATTTGCGCAAATATATCGGTAAGCGCGGTGCAAAAGGACAGCTTTTACCACGCGGATATCAAAAAGCAAATAAACTGTTGATTCAAAGATAAGACTAGCATCCATCCTGCGAAATACGTTATATATGAACAACGATTCAACAAGATGGATGCAATATTACACATATACAAGTCTAAAAATGGCGTGTGATATTGAAAAAAACAGTTGAAATACTAAGGATTATGATTGGAGAGATGGCCATTATGGAAAAAATTTGGTTTGCTGAATACCAAAAAACAGGGATTCCAGAAACAGTAGAATTACCAGCAGAAAATACTTCTCTAGTAGATGTTTTTGAGCGTAATTTCCAAAAATTCGGCTCGCGTGATGCCTTTATCTTTATGGATAAGGCAATGACTTTCAATGAACTGGAAGAGGCGAGCCGTAAGTTTGCAACTTATCTACAAAGCTTGGGGTTGGCAAAAGGTTCACGTGTGGCAGTGATGATGCCAAACGTTCTTCAGTATCCAGTTGTGGCACTTGGGGTGTTCCGCGCAGGTTTGGTACTGGTCAACGTGAATCCACTCTACACATCGCGCGAACTTGAGCATCAATTGAATGACTCAGGCGCTGAAGTACTGGTAATTATTGAGAACTTTGCTTCTGTTTATCAAGCGATTATTGGTAAAACACCAGTGAAACATGTCGTGGTCGCTTCTGTCGGTGACATGCTGGGTGCCTTGAAAGGCACACTGGTGAACTTTGTATTGCGTTCTGTACGCAAGCAAATTCCAGCTTGGGATATTCCAGGCCATGTGAGATTTAATGCGGCCTTGTCTAAAGTTAATCCAAGTAACTATAAACGCCCTGAATTGACCCTTAGTGATACTGCAGTTCTTCAGTACACAGGTGGTACCACGGGTGTATCTAAAGGTGCTGAACTGACGCATCGTAATCTGGTTGCGAACATGTTGCAGTGTGACGGTATCTTCCAGAGTAAATTTGGTGCGCAAGATGGCCAGCCAGATGACCGTATTTTCTGTGCTTTGCCGCTTTATCATATCTTTGCTTTCATGGTTTGTGCACTTTACGGTATGTACAAAGGTCAGGCCAACGTTCTGATTCCAAACCCGCGTGATTTACCTGCGGTAATGAAAGAGCTACGTAAATATCAACCGACTTTCTTCCCGGCAGTGAACACATTGTTCAATGCGCTGGTAAACAATGAAGAGTTTAAGCAACTTGATCATAGCAAATTGAAAATGGCGATGGGTGGCGGTATGGCCGTACTTCCTTCTACTGCAGCAGCATGGAAGAAAGTCACTGGAACCAATATCGTTGAAGGTTATGGCTTGTCTGAAACTTCTCCGGTGGCAACAGCAAATCCACCTGCATCTGAAGAATTCAGTGGCACTATTGGCATTCCATTGCCATTAACTGAAGTGGCTATTCTGGATGATGAAGGCAATGAAGTTCCACTGGGTGAGCAAGGTGAAATTTCAATCCGTGGTCCTCAGGTCATGAAAGGCTACTGGAACCGTCCAGATGAAACTGAAAAAGTCATGGTGAATGGTTTCTTCCGTACTGGTGATATCGGTGTCATGGATTCACGTGGTTATGTGAAAATTGTAGACCGTAAGAAAGACATGATTCTAGTGTCTGGTTTTAACGTTTATCCATCTGAGATTGAAGAAGTTGTAGCAACTCATCCAAAAGTACTGGAAGTGGCTGCGATTGGTGTGCCAGATGAAAAATCAGGTGAAGTGCCAAAACTGTTTGTCGTGAAAAAAGATCCGTCTTTAACCACAGAAGAAGTTTTAGCATTCGCTAAAGAAAACCTGACCGGTTATAAACGTCCACGTTATGTCGAGTTTATGGATGAATTACCAAAATCTAACGTAGGTAAAATCCTGCGTAAAGATCTGCGTAAAACGGCCTAATACCTGCAAGAAAAAAAGCGCCGTCAGGCGCTTTTTTTGATTTGGACTTTTTATTTTTTCATTAACCAGCGGTCAAAATAAGGACGGCCTACACCAACTACTCCCAAGAAGATAAACATAGTGCCAAACTGACGGGTAAATCCGGTTTGATTAAAGCTGCCATAACTTAGAATGTTATCGATCAAACAATACACCAGAATCGCGACCAGCCAGTGCCAGAGTGGCGTACGCTTGATACCTACGAAATAAAAGGCAATCCATAAAATGGCAAAGGTGAAGATCGGTGACCAAATATTCATATTGGCACAAATGACGGCCATCAAAAATGCCACAATCGGCAGGACAATTTTTAATACGCGATCCACTTGACGTTGATGCTGGCGTTGTTTCTCGAGGACATCGAACATTTCATTTTGATCAGGCGCGACCATAGTGAATCCTTAACAAGTAATAAAAAGCACTCTATTTAACAAAATTTATTCACGAAATGCCATGCTATGATAGAGATAAAATTTTCATGAGAAAAAACAGATGCACAGCATTAGTGGGGTTATTTATCTCATTTTGGCCGCTTGTCTTTTGCCTTATGTGTTTACATTGATTGCAAAAAAATCAGCAGGCTTCAGCAGCAAAGACAATCAGAACCCACGGGCATTTTTAAAAAAGTCTTCAGGCTTGGCCAGTCGCGCCAATGCTGCCCAGCAGAACAGCTTTGAAAGTTTACCACTCTTTATTGCTGCTATTTTAATGGCGGAATATATGGTGGTGCCGCAAAGTGTAGTGATGACTTTTGGTGTGGCCTATCTAGTTTTTCGTGTGTTGTACGGAATCTGCTATTTGGCCAACTGGGCGACTTTACGCTCCATCGTATGGTTGCTCTCGATGTTATGTCCGGTGGCTTTATTGCTGCTGATCATCAAGTTGGTTTAAGTCATCAAGTCTGTGGACATATTTACAGTTCGATATTTTAAAATCCAAAAAAATCTTTAAAAACCGTTATAATTGTCGCGGTTTTTTAAAAGATATAACTTGTTAAAGAGTGATGCTATGAGCTACAACAATATCCCAGCGGGTAAAGATGCGCCAAATGATATCTATGTGATCATCGAAATTCCTGCAAATGCAGCACCAATCAAATACGAAATCGATAAAGATTCTGATGCGTTATTTGTAGACCGTTTCATGGGTACAGCAATGTTCTACCCAGCAAACTACGGTTATGTACCAAACACATTATCGCTTGATGGTGACCCATTAGACGTACTGGTTGTAACGCCTCATCCAGTAGAGCCAGGTTCAGTCATTCGTTGTCGTCCTGTCGGTAAATTGAACATGGAAGATGACGGTGGTGTTGATGCGAAACTGGTTGCAGTTCCACATGACAAACTGACTCCAATCTACAAAGATGTTCAGGAATATACTGATCTTCCTCCATTGTTGATTAGCCAGATCGAACATTTCTTCCAGCACTACAAAGATTTAGAGCAAGGAAAATGGGTCAAGCTCAGTGGTTGGGAAGGTGCTGATGTTGCGAAACAAGAAGTTATGAGCTCAATCGAAGCTTATGCAGAAGCAAACAAATAATTGCTTTCTGTGGTCTAGGCTTTAAAATTTTAAAGCCTAGAATAAAAAAAAACCTGCACAATGTGCAGGTTTTTTTATGGCTTGAAATTCGTGTGAATTAGAATAATTTCACAGGAATGTCTAACCAGATACGCCATTCATTAGTGTCACCAATGTAGTTGCCAGCTTGGTAGTTGTCGCTAGCACGTAGGTAAGAGTGACGAACACGTAAGCTACTATCTTTGGCAAAACCAGATTGAACCGTATATTTTACTTGGTTAAAGAACTCACGTTCTTGGCCTTCTTTATCTGAGTTATTTACGTTGATATCCCAACCGTATACAAATGCAGAAGTCCAGTTTAAACCAGGAAGACCGTGGTTCTTGAAGCTGTAATTATATTGCAAGCCAAGCGATTTCTCATCATTACCAACAAAGTCAGATAAGTATGAGTTTGGCATGTAAATAGATTGTGCACCGTCCGCATTGCTACCATAGTCATAGCCGGTATTACCACTATTCTGTTGATAAGCGAGCATTACATTATGTACATCTTTATTATAAGTAGTAGAAACTGCCCAGATAGAGTTTTGACGGTCAGACAAGTCTGTAGTTGTTTCTGAGAAAGTGGACGCATCTTTATCAAATTCAGTATGATAACCACTGAAGTCATGAGTTAAGGTGCTGTCATTAGCCAAGGTATAGCTATAGTTCGCATTAACATAGTGACGATCAAGTTTATCTTTAACATCTACACCATAATAAGATGTATTGAAGGCATCATTAAATTTATATTTCGCACCCCAAACCACAGCACGGTCAAGTTCATTCCCATCAGAATTGATTTGGTCTGAATATTGGTTCTTTGTGAATTTACCAGCAGTCAAAGTCAGGTTATCAATTTCGTTGCTTGTAACCAATAAACCTTCGAAATATTCCGGTACTAAACGTGCTGTATTACTTGCTAATACAGGAATATCAAGAACCTGAGTACCATATACAGCAGTTGTGTTAGACACGCGAGCTTTTATATAAGCACCACCACGTGCCCAGTGATCGTAAGTATCACCAATGCCTTTTTTATATTCCCCCTGGTCATTAAAACCAGCTTCACGAGGAATCATCCCATTACCAGCATTATTATTATTACCTAACTTAAATGAAGCATCACCAATAATACCAGCACCAAAGCCTACAGTACCTTGAGTAAAGCCAGAGTCTAGTTTAACAATCGCAGTTTGGGCAAATGAGCTCGTATCATTAACAACTTTGCGTTCACCTGTTTGGTTATCAGTGTAATTGGTTTTATCACGGTGCAAATAGCCAGTCCGGAAAAGTACAGAACCTTCAGCATCTTCTACAAAACCTTTAGACTCGCTTTGTTCACTAGCGAAAGCGGTAGAAACCAAAGCAGCCTGAATCAAAACTGCTAATGTTAATTTTTTTGAATTTTGCATTGGGAAGAGAGCCTTATACAAATTGATCGGAATTTTTTAGGAATTGTATAAGAATTGCTGAAAAAATGTCATTTTTTATTGGATATATTCCACTAAAGTTTAGATTTTTTTAACTCAAATTAAACAATAGCAAGGATTTGAGGTGATTAATTTCTAACCTATCGGTAAAAAGTGAGTAAAAACATAATTTTATTGGAAATTATAAATGATATTTCTAAAGTGGTGAAATGAATGTGATCAGCTTATTTATTTTGAAACGGGAGAAAAATATGATCAAAAATTACGCACTATTTTTTAGCACAAATTTTAATCATTACAAAAATGGAATCAAAATGGGGCAAATTGTAAATGATTATGTATAAGTATTAAAAAAGTGAAGAAATACCCTTAAATACATTTATTTAAGAGAAAGCCTAGATAATTCAGTTTTTCATAATTTAAATTTTAATTTAAAAACAATGATTTAAATTTTATTTTTCTTTTTAGATTTATTATTTTGGTTCCTTTTATCCAGATTGGCATAGCTCTTGCAAATTTTGAACTTGAGTTTAATCAATGATCATAAAAACGTCTCAGACGATCTGGGGGAGCCACACAATGAAATTAACATTAAAAGTATTATCTCTTGCTTTATTGGGCGCTGTATCTTCTTTTACTTTTGCCGAAGAACCTGTTGCTGAACATACGGTATCTGGAAATATCAGCGTACTTTCAAGCTATAACCTGCGTGGTATTACTAACATTCCTGAAAATAGCGGCGCTACCTTACAAGGTGGACTTGATTATAACCATGCGTCTGGCTTCTATGCAGGTTGGTGGGGATCTACGCTAGATTACCCTTTGTCTGAAGAAGGACGTGATGCTTTCGAAAATAACTTCTATGCTGGCTATAGCCATGCAGTCAATGATGACTTAGGTTTAACGATCGGTACGACCTACTATTATTATTATGAATCTGATGTCAATTCTGATGGATTTGAGCTGTTATTGGGTATGAGCTATAAAGATTTGGGCGTTACAGCACAAACCCTTCTTGAAGATACCACTTGGGGCAATGCAGGTGATACCTATTTAAAAGCCACTTATAGCTATGCTTTACCACAAGATTTTAGCTTGGATACTGCTTTAGGTTTATATGCTTATGAAAAATCAGGTGACTTTATTGAAGGAACCACGGAAAATTTTGGCTTCCGTCATTTTGACATCGGTTTAAGCAAGCCACTTGGTGACACAGGTGTAACTGCAAGCATGAATTATATTTTGGGTGGTTATGACCGTTTTGATGAAAAACAAAAGAATAAAGTCGTATTTGGACTCGGTTATAGCTTCTAATCCTCTTTAGATGAAAAGGCGACCTTAGGTCGCCTTTTTTAATGACCTAAATCTGCTGCTGCCCGCGATAAGACAGGGCCTCCGAAAGATGCTGACTTTGAATATCTGGACTTTGATTTAAATCGGCAATGGTGCGTGCAACACGCAAGACCCGATGATAGCCACGTGCTGATAAATTCAGTTTTTGCTGAGCTATTTCAAGCATCTTCTGGGCAGACTGATCTAATGCGGCATATTGCTCTAGCTGTTTTGGACTCAAACTCATATTCAAGGTATTTTGCCGTTGCATCTGAATTTCATAGGCTGCAATGACGCGCTGTCTGACCGTTTCGGAGTCTTCGGCGGGTCGATTGTCCTGTAGCTCATGCGCCTGTAATGGCGGTACATCAATATGCAAATCAATCCGATCCAGCAGGGGGCCTGAAATCCGGTTCTGATAGCGCTTAATACTTTCCGGCGAACATTGGCAACGGATATCCTGATTGAATGCATACCCACATGGACAGGGATTCATGGCAGCTACTAACTGGAAATTAGCCGGAAAGGTAATTTGGCGTGATGCCCGGGAAATAACAATTTCCTTGGCTTCCAAAGGCTGCCGTAAGACTTCCAAAACTTTACGGTCAAATTCTGGTAGCTCGTCCAGAAATAAAACCCCTAAATGTGCCAGAGTAATTTCTCCTGGTTTGGGGTGTGAGCCGCCACCGACCAATGCTACTGCAGAAGCAGTATGGTGCGGTGCTCGAAAAGGCCGTTGCCCAAAAGGGTGATTGGCATTCGCCACCGAATAAATACTGGCCACTTCCAGATTTTCCTGCGTCTTTAAGGGCGGTAAAATACTGGCCAATCGGGAGGCCAGCAAGGTCTTGCCTGTTCCAGGTGGGCCTCGAAACAGCAGGGAATGACCACCTGCCGCGGCAATTTCCAAAGCACGCCGTGGTCGCAATTGTCCTTTTACATCCGCCAGATCAAATTTATATAAATGATCTGTAGCGAGTGAGCTGGCTTCTACGTGCGGCAAGCGCTGTGTCTGGGAAAGATGTTCACACACTTCTTTCAGATGATTGGCTGCAAAGACTTTAAAGTCTGGGAGCTGACAAGCTTCCTGTGCATTTGGGCCAGGTAAAATCAGTTGATGCTGGTCACTTTGACAGGCAATGGCAATACTCAAGATGCCGCTGACAGAACGTAATTGACCATCGAGGGCCAACTCGCCAATAAATTCAAGATGCTCGGTGCAATTTTCAGGCAGCTGCCCAGAGGCCACTAAAATGCCTAAAGCAATCGGTAAGTCCAGACGTGATCCATCTTTCGGTAAATCTGCAGGAGCCAGATTAATGGTCAGACGTTTGGTCGGAAATTGAAAGCCGCTATTCAAAATGGCAGAGCGTACCCGGTCTTTACTTTCACGTACCGCCGCTTCGGGAAGCCCTACTATAGTGAGCGAAGGCATACCCGAACTGACATGAACTTCGACTTCAATTAAAGGCGCATGCAGGCCCAGCAAGCCTCGCGTATAAATTTTAGCAAAAGACATTATTATTGTTCCAATATGGTGCGTTATTTTTATAGTTCTGGTGTCTTTTGTGCACTGTAGTTGTGCTTATTTTTTGTTCGAAATTTTCTCTTCTAATGCTTCCACCTGTTTGAGCAAATCATTCAGGCGATGATTGGCATTATTTAGGGCAGTACGCTGACGTTCTATTTCTTCTTTAGACACCAAATCCATTTTCGCCACAGCTTCATTTAACAAGGCACGGATATTATGTTCCAAATCTTTCTTAGGTTGTTCGACTTGCTGCAAAATTGCTTGTAATAAAGTTTCAATCATTGTCTGATCCATCGCCGTAGAAAGGAACCGACAGTTTAGCATTGCTAAAATGCAGACTATAGTATTTCAGACAAAATATAGACTTATTCGATTAAAGATATTGTAAAAATCCACATAAAAAATGTCTATTTTTTGAAGATTCAAAGTCTTTATCCGTATAAAATAAGGTATAAATAAACCACATGCCGGGCTTTCTAATTTCCCCCGACCTTAGGAATCTTGGCATGAAATTTGAACGTAAAACCTTACTGGTGAAATAAGCCGAAGGAAAACAAACATGAAGCTCGTAACTGCAATTGTAAAACCTTTTAAATTAGACGATGTTCGCGAAGCATTGTCTGAAATTGGTGTTCAAGGCATCACTGTAACTGAAGTGAAAGGCTTTGGTCGTCAAAAAGGCCACACTGAACTCTATCGTGGTGCTGAATACGTTGTAGATTTCTTGCCGAAAGTCAAAATTGAAATCGCGATTAGCGATGAAATGGTAGACGCGGTGATTGAATCTATTACTCGTGTGGCGAGCACTGGAAAAATCGGTGACGGAAAAATTTTCGTGACTAACTTGGAACAAGTCATCCGTATTCGTACAGGTGAAACAGGTGCAGACGCTGTCTAACTTGGCACGAAGTTTGCTGAGTACCTAATAACTCACAAAAACTTGGTTGGGGGATACGAATGAAAAAAATGCTACTCGCGTTCGGCATGGCCGGCGCTCTTTTTGGTGGTTCTGTTGCATGGGCTGAAGAAGCTGCAACAGCAACAGCACCGACAGAAGAAATTGTGCTTGTTGAAGAAGCAGGCGATACAACAAATACAACAACAGACACGATAGCAGCAATTGCTGAAGCAGCGCCAGTTGAAGCTGCAGCGCCTGCAGAAGAAGAACCAACGCTAGATACCGGCGATACCGCCTGGGTTTTAACCTCTACCGCTCTAGTTTTACTCATGACCATTCCTGGCTTGGCGCTATTTTATGGCGGTATGGTCCGCAAGAAAAACGTTCTGGCGACGATGGCACATAGCTTTATTGCTGCGGCGGTGGTCAGTATTGCTTGGGTGATTATTGGTTATACCCTAGCTTTCGGTGAAGGCAATGCCTTTATAGGTGGCCTGGATAAATTCATGCTGGCCGGTATTACCACAGAGGCGCTTTCAGGCACGATTCCTGAAATCCTGTTTGTGATTTTCCAAATGACTTTTGCCATCATTACGGTTGCCATCATCAGCGGTTCGATTGCAGAGCGTATGAAATTTGGTGCTTTCGTTGCTTTTATCGCACTTTGGGTGGTGATTGTTTATGCACCAATTACCCACTGGGTATGGGGTGGTGGCTGGTTAGGTAACGACGGCGCGCTTGATTTTGCCGGTGGTACGGTTGTACATATCAACTCGGGTGTTGCCGGTCTGGTAGCGGCATATATGCTGGGCAAACGTATGGGTTTGGGTCGTGAATCTATGGCACCGCATAACCTGACGCTTACAGTAGTTGGTGCATCTTTGCTCTGGGTAGGCTGGTTCGGTTTCAACGGTGGTTCTGCATTAGGTGCCAACGGTTCTGCAGGCTATGCCTTGATCGTGACTCAAGTCGCAGCAGCGGCAGCAGCCATCTCCTGGTTAATCACTGAAAAACTGGCACGTGGTAAAGCTTCTGTACTGGGCGGCGTATCGGGTGCAGTTGCTGGTCTGGTGGTCATTACTCCAGCTGCAGGTTTTGTGACTGTAGGCGGTGCATTGGCGATGGGTCTGATCGGTGGTGTGGTGTGTTTCTGGGGGATTACTGCACTGAAACGTGCATTGAAAGCCGATGACTCTTTAGATGCTTTTGGTTTGCATGGTGTAGGTGGTATTGTCGGCGCGATTTTAACCGCGTTCTTTGCCAGCGAATTCATCATGGGGGACAATGCTCCTGCAAATGTCATGCATCAGCTTTGGGTGCAAGTGGAAGGTGTACTGGCGACAATTGCTTACTCTGCGATCATGACCTTCATTATCCTGAAAGTCATCGACTTGATCATTGGAATCCGTGTAGCATCTGATGATGAGCGTATGGGTCTGGATTTAAGCCAACATGGCGAACGTGTCGAATAATAATAAATCCACCATAATCAATATATAGTGTAAAACAGCCCGAATGGGCTGTTTTTTTTCTATATGTTGCGTAAAACTCTACAAAGTTTGTAATTTTTGCTACACTCGGAATCCATCTGGATTTGTTCAATTAAACCGCTATGCATTGCCCATTTTGCAATACTGCAGACAGTAAAGTGATTGATTCACGCCTGGCAGCTGAAGGCTGTCAGATTCGTCGTCGCCGTGAATGTGTCAGTTGTAATGAACGCTTCACTACCTTTGAAAGCTATGAAGTGGTGATGCCGCGCGTCATCAAGTCGGATGGCAAAAATGAACCTTTCGATGAAGCCAAATTACGCCGTTCCCTGATGCATGCCTTGCAAAAACGCCCGGTGACCCAGGAGCAGATTGAAACAGTGCTGAGCGATATTCAGCTACAGATTCGCCGTCTGGGTGAGCGTGATGTGAAATCACGTACCATCGGTGAAATCGTGATGCAGTCTTTATTTGCTCTGGATCATGTTGCCTATGTGCGTTTTGCTTCGGTCTATCAGGATTTTCAGGATGTCGAAGCTTTTCGTCATCAGATTGAACAGATGCAACAACGAGAATTACAAGAATAAGCATGGCTGAACTGAATCAAGATCAAATCTGGATGCGCCGGGCCATTGAATTGGCACGTCAGGGGCAATATTCCACCAAACCGAATCCGAATGTCGGCTGTGTCATTGTTAAAGATGGCATCGTGATTGGTGAAGGCTTTCATCCCCAAGCCGGCCAGCCACATGCTGAAGTCTTTGCGCTGCGTCAGGCCGGTGAACAGGCACGTGGTGCAACCGCTTATGTGACTTTAGAACCTTGTGCGCATTATGGCCGGACACCGCCTTGTGCCAAAGGTCTGGTGGAAGCAGGTGTGGCTAAAGTTGTCGTGGCCTGTCCTGATCCCAATCCGCTAGTGGCCGGAAAAGGCGTACAGATCCTGAAAGATGCGGGCATTGAGGTAGACGTTGGCATCTGTGAAGATGAAGCGCATGAGCTGAATCAAGGTTTCCTGAAAGCCATGGCGACTGGCATGCCTTATGTGCGTTTAAAAATTGCCTCAAGCCTGGATGGCCGTACCGCAATGGCATCGGGTGAATCGAAATGGATTACCGGTGTGGAAGCGCGTCAGGATGTACAGCATTGGCGTGCGATTTCAGGCGCAGTGATCACCGGGATTGATACGGTTCTTGCGGATGACTGTGAACTGAATGTGCGTCAACTGGATGGCGTTGAAGAGATCAAGACCGTGGTGCAACCGAAACGGATTATTCTGGACCGTCAGGGACGTCTGCCACTGAGTGCAAAGATTTTAGCGCAACCTGAAACAGTGATGGTCATGGGGCCATTTCGTCAGGAGCTTGCAGACCTAGGTGTGCTACACTTGCCGGTACAACCTTTATCAGAATTATTAAAGCAACTGGTTCAACAGCATCAGATTTATGATGTGTTGGTGGAAGCAGGGGCGACCTTATCTACGGCATTTTTACAACAAAAATTGGTTGATGAACTGATCAGTTACGTTGCACCGACCCTATTGGGTCAGTCCGCGCGTACCATGTTTAATGCAGAATTTAGCCATATGGCCGAACAACTCCGATTTAAGCTGCGCGATGTAACTCGCTTAGGTGATGACGTGCGCTTCAGGCTAATTCCTTTTCAAGAGACACTATGAGTTCAGAGTCTACGGTTTATCATAAACGTCGCCATGCGGCACGTACCACCGATGAATATCTTTTCCATCAGCTGGTTCCTTATCTGGGCAACAAACGCCGTTTACTGCATTTAATTCTGGAAGCGTTGGAAAGTACGGGAACCCTGAACCGTGCTGATGGTCGTGCTCCGATTTTTGCTGACTTTTTTGCAGGTTCAGGTGTGGTCTCGCGTTTGGCTCGTCAGAATGGCTATCGCGTCATTGCCAATGACTGGGAGCCGTATAGCCATGCGCTGAATCATGCGGTACTGGCCTGTACTGAAGCACCGGCATTTAAAGAACTCGGTGGCTATCAGAAAGCGATTGATTATCTGAACCGTCTGCCGGAAGTTAAAGGCTGGGTAACGCATAACCTGTGTCCGCGTAATGATGAAATTTATGATCCAGCCCGTGACCGTTTGTTCTTTAAACGTCGTAACGGTATGCGTATTGATGCCATCCGTCAGCAGATTGCAGCCTGGCAGGCACAAGGTGCAATTGATGATGTAGAAATGTCTGCATTGCTGGCGCCTTTGCTGTATTCCGCCAGTTTTGTCAGCAATACTTCTGGTGTTTTCAAAAGCTTCCACCATGGTTGGGGCGGGAAAACCCAAACTGCACTGGAACGGATTGAATCTTTATTATGGTTAACGCCAAGCCGTTTTTGCGAGTCGGATCAGAAAAAGGGAATGGCTGCAGAAATGTGGTGTGTCGATGCCCAGCATCTGGCCAACCAGATGAGCGGCTTTGAAGTGGATGTGGCTTATCTAGATCCGCCGTATAATCAGCATGCTTATAGCAGTAATTATCATGTGCTGAATGCGCTGACCTTATGGGATCAGGCCGATTTACCGACTCCGGATACTAAGGGCTTTAAGAGCGGGATTGACCGGGCATGGCGCAAAGAGCGTCCGAGCCAGTACAATTCCTCTAAATATGCCAAAGAAGCTTACGAGAGCCTGTTGGCCACCATCAATGCACGTTTCATTCTGACCAGTTATTCAACTGACGGTAATATCAGCGCTACCGATTTGTTACAGGCCAATCTGAAACGTGGCCGGGTGACCTTGCTAACCCAGGATGTGCCGCGTTATCGTGTTAGCAAACAGCGCCAGTCTGAACGTGCCCGCGTGCTGGAATTTATTGTGATTACCGATACCCACGCCAAGTCAGGTCCACCGATCCGTCAATTACTCAGCCAGCTGCATCATTATGCAGAATTGGGTGGTGTGGATACGACCGGCGTTAGTACCCAGTTGGCCCTCTGGTAAAAGAATTGAAAAGGAAATAAAAATGTTTACAGGTATTATCGAAAGCCTCGGCAAAGTCGAAAGTCTGCAAAGCGTTGGTGGTGATGTACGTTTACGCATCCAGACCGATCTGGACATGTCTGATGTACATCTGGGTGATTCTATCGCGACCAATGGTATCTGCCTGACCGTGATCGACTGGGGCGAGAACTGGTATGCGGCTGATGTTTCCCGTGAAAGTCTGAACCGGACCACGCTCGGCACCTGGAAAGCCGGTCAACCTGTCAATGTTGAAAAAGCCATGTTGCCGACTACGCGTTTTGGCGGTCATATTGTGTCAGGTCATGTCGATGCAGTCGGCGAGATCACCCTGGTACGTGAAGATGCACGTTCAATTTATTATGAAGTGACTGCACCTGCTGAAATTGCCAAATATCTCGCAGAAAAAGGCTCGGTCACAGTCGACGGCATCAGTCTGACGATTAATCATTTGCGTGGTAGCGTGATTAGTCTGAACCTGATTCCACATACTGCTGAACGTACCAATATCGGTACCTGGAAAGTCGGTAGCAAGGTCAATCTGGAAGTGGATGTATTGGCACGTTATATCGAGCGTTTATTGCTCGGTGATAAAGCCGCCCAAACCACTGAACAATCAAAAATCAGTATGGATTTCCTGGCTGAAAATGGTTTCTTAAAATAAGAGAAATGTTGATTTACTGAACAGTCTGATTGAAAAATTAGACTGTTTTTTTATTTTTCGGGATAATCAGCAGTTCAACTTGCAAATATTGCCTTGGTGGACGGGTCGAATGCTCGATTTTTTACTTAACTTGGAACAGTCATTGCCGCTATTGCTCGATCAATATGGGGTATGGATTTATGCAATCCTGTTTCTGGTGATTTTTGCAGAAACCGGTTCAGTGTTTTTCTTTTTCCTGCCCGGCGACAGTCTATTGCTGGCTGTGGGAGCTTTATGTGCCAGCAGCGATCTGGTGACCCTGCATTCGATGGGGCTGTTGTTATTCACTGCTTCGGTGCTGGGCTATAGCGTGAATTATTACACCGGAAAAGTTCTTGGCTTAAAATATTTTAATCAACATTCACGCTATTTTAAGCCGGAATATATGGTGAAAACCAACCACTATTTTATGAAACATGGCGGTAAAACTATTTTAATCGCACGTTTTATTCCCTTTGTCCGCTCATTTGGCCCTTTTGCTGCCGGTTCAGCGCATATGAGCTTTGCCACATTCAGCTTTTATAATATTGCGGGTGGCATCCTCTGGATTGGCACTTTATTAAGCATTGGCTATCTGCTCGGAAATGCTGCCTTTATGCTGGCAGATTTTTTGTAAGATGCGACATAGAAAATAAAAAAGCCCGAATTTTCGGGCTTTTTTAATGTGAAAGGATCATTTAAATATTGCGTGGCTGATCAGAAAATTCAGAATTTTTCAGCATATACTCGATTTCTTCTTTGGCTGCCGCACGCATTTTTTCACGAAGTGCATTCACGGTCTGTTCAATCACGGTTTCTGCCTCAAGTTCCAGACGTAAACGCACACTTTCTAATTCGGATAAAATGGACTGGTCCTCAATCTGGAGGCGACCTCTGGCAAAATCAAAAGTCGTCTCAGGATTTTTTGCATAACGTGCGACATAGTGCTGCACTTCAGTCTCTAGATGCGTATTTATTTCAGCAAGCACCTGACTCTGTTCGCTAAATTTACGCTGTTCTTCAAGACGTAGCTGTTCTTGATAGGCCTGTTCTTCGGCACGTTTCTCGGCCAAGGCTTTTTCAAGCGCAAGCTGTTTGCGAATGCGGGCTTCTTCAATCAATTCGGCTTTGCGCTGCGCATAGGCGGCTTCGATCTTACGTTCAGATTCCTGCTGCAAGCGCTGGTCGCGACTCTGCCATTCTTCCAAAGACGTTTCTGGCTTTAAAATATCGCAGATCCGAGAGAGGTCATCGATAAAGGTCTGACGTACAGCTTCCGGTACATTTAACCAGCGCTGTTTAAAATCGGGACCTACATTTAATGCCACGTGCCTCTCCTTGTGGATGATATCGGTTAAAGCTTATGGGTGTCCGGCTCAATACCTAAACGACGATATTGCTTGAATTTTTCACGACCCAGCTGTTTAGCCATTTCATGGTTTTCAATGATCTCAATAATGTGACTAAATTTTGCGTAAGGTTCAAGTGCTTCCGGATTAAAATTGAAAATAATCCAGTCGGACTGTTCCGGTAGTGTTGCCGAAATACAGACCGTGGCCTGAAGCTGGTCAATACCATGTGGAATAAAACTGAATGGATCAAAACTCCACAAACATTCATCCAACTGCTGTTGCAAATCTGTATCGGCACACAATAACCAGATTCGCGCCGGCTGGCGCAGAATCTTACGGCATAAACGACAAGTGCTGTCCACTTGTCGTTCAGGGCTTTTTTCAAATAAATAAAAGCTGACTTTAGCCATTGCTTTGAACGCGACTCGTCAGGAATTGCATCAATAATGGAACTGGACGGCCGGTTGCACCTTTATTGGTACCTGAGTTCCATGCCGTACCTGCAACATCCAGATGTGCCCAGCGATATTCACGGGTAAAACGTTGCAGGAAGCAGGCTGCAGTCACAGAACCAGCTTTTGGACCACCGATATTGCCAATGTCGGCAAATGGTGAATCCAGTTGTTCCTGATAGTCTTCCAGTACCGGCATACGCCATACCCGGTCAAAGGAATGCTGGCCGGCAGCTTCTAGTTCTGCTGCCAGTTTATCATCTGGCGTGAACAGACCCGTTAGTACTGAACCCAAAGCGACCACACAGGCACCGGTTAAGGTCGCAATATCAATCACCAAAGCAGGATTAAAACGTTTTACATAGGTCAAGGTATCACATAGGACCAAACGACCTTCGGCATCGGTATTCAGGATTTCAACCGTCTGACCGCTCATGGTCGTTACGATATCACCAGGACGGGTGGCTTTGCCTGAAGGCATGTTTTCTGCTGCAGCGATGGTTCCCACCACATGTAGAGGTAAGCGGGCTTCGCACAATGCACGCATTGTACCGAGTACAGAAGCTGCACCGCACATGTCGTATTTCATCTCGTCCATGCCTGCGCCTGGTTTAAGGGAAATACCGCCGGTATCAAACGTAATGCCTTTACCCACCAAGACTACCGGTGCTTCGCTACGCTCTGACTGATATTCCATGCTGATAATCCGACCAGGACGCTCTGAACCTTTACTTACCGCAAGGAAGGCGCCCATGCCTAAATCTGCCATTTGCTGTTCATCCAGCACTGTGACTTTAAGTAGGTCTGGATATTCAGCCGCCAAAGCCACCGCCTGTTCTGCAAGATATTCAGGGAAACAGATATTGCCCGGACGGTTGCCCAGGTCACGTGCCAGATTTTGTCCGCTTTGCACTGCTTGTACCAGTTGCAACTGTTCGGTAGTTAAGACGCTATGAGTGGCAATCAGGTCGATCTGCTCGAGCACAAATTCATTCTTCTTGGATTTATATTCATCATAACCATAGCTGGCCTGAGTCAGGAAGAGCGCAAACAGATAATGGAATTCTTGTGGAAGTTGTGTCAGATCTACAGAAATCTGTTTGAATTTTTTTTGAGTGACTTGAATAATAGTTTGCGCGATTTTTGCAAGTTTTGCCGGTTGCAGTTCAGCGACCTTGCCTAAACCAATTAGTGCTGCATGGCTGGACTGGCTCACCTGACCAATCAGGCTCAGGCTTTCCGCCAACGCTGCCTTGAATTGAGAGGCTTCAATTAATGTGTCTAAATTATTGATTTGATAGGTTGCGGTTGTATTCTGAAGTTGTTCTGAGTCAACTAAAATCAACAAAGATTGACTTGATCCATTCTCTGGGAATGACGTATTAATTGTAAGTTTCATATTCTGTTTTCACGCCTGTCTAGATGGGTAAATCATTCAGTCATTGAAACATTTATCCGAATAGATTTTCAATGGGCAGGGCGGCCTAGGTTTTATATTTTTGCTATTAGGGTAAACTAGCACTCGTTTTATGGACCTTATTTTGGAAGAATTAATTTGATTATTCGGCGTTATCTGGTCAAGCAAGTTGTCTCGACATCCTTGGTGGTGATTGCCTTATTGACCTTGATCATGATGGGCGGTCGACTGATCAAGTATTTTGGTGTCGCGGCGCAAGGCCGTCTGGATGCAGGCATTTTATTTAGCATTATTGGCTACCGTTTGCCTGAATTCTTGACCCTGATTCTTCCGCTCGGTTTCTTTATTGGACTGATGCTGGTGTTTGGCCGTTTATATGTCGATCATGAAATGGCCGTGATGAATGGCAGTGGCGTCAGTCGGCATCAATTGGCGCGTCTACTGGTGCCGATGACCCTGGTGTTTTTGATTGCTCAGGCCGGATTGATGCTGTGGGCTGCGCCGTGGGGCATTCGCCAGTTTGAAGCCCTGACCACCAGTCAGGCGGTACGTACCGGCTTTGACCTGGTGCGACCGAAAGAATTTATCTCCTCTGGGCCCTATACCATTTATGCCGGTGACCTGTCAGAAGACCGTAAAAATTTAAAAGATATTTTCTTTTATCAGCGTGCGGAAAAAGAAGGCAAACCGGATGTGATGATTCTGGCGCAGGAAGCCACCCGAATTGAAGTACCGAATGATGCTGCCAATGTGGTCGATCTGGTTAACGGACGCCGTTATGAGATCTATCCGGGTACACCGCAATATACTCAAGCTGAATTTGAAAGCTATCGTCTGCGCTTAGAAAGCGATGAAGAAGCGCAATTTGCCAGTACTGAAGTTGAGGCCTTACCGACCTCGCAATTGTGGCAGAACCGTCAGGATCCTGTGGTGGCCAGTGAGTTGGGCTGGCGGGTGTTTGTTCCTTTTGCGATTCTGATTGCCCTGATTCTGGCTGTGGCCTTGTCTGAAGTGAGTCCACGACAGGGTCGATATCTCAAGTTATTTCCTGCCCTCATGATTTTTGCCAGTCTGATTGTGGCCTTGATGGCAGTGAAGACCCGGATCAGTAAAGAAGAAATGGGCATTTGGGCCTATCCATTGATCCTGATAGCTTATGCAATTGCTGGTGCCTTGTTCTCACGTAAACAGAAATTAGGCCCGAAAATCAAGAAACAGATTCAGCGAGTGAGGTCTTAACAATGTTGGCACGTCGTATAGTTGCAAAACATGTGACCCAAACCACTGCGCTGGCCATGCTGGGTGCAACCGCGGTATTGGCGGGTTTACAGGTATTATTTACTTATCTGGGTGAGCTTGGCTCGCTCAAAGATGGTTATGGTGCCTGGGATGCCTTGAAATATGTGCTTTGGGGGGCACCAAATTATTTATATGAAATCCTGCCGATTTCTGCACTGATTGGTGCAGTTTTAGGTCTTGGTACATTAGCCTCGAATAGTGAGCTGATTGTGATGCGTTCGGTTGGTGTGAGCTTATGGCGCATTGTCGGCTGGGTCATCCGTTCAGCACTGCTGTTGGTGGTGTTGTCTTTTGCCCTGAGCGAGTGGGTCATTCCGTATACCAATGAACAGGCCAAAAGCGTCAAGAGTGCTAGTAAAGCCGCTCAACTCGGTGAAGTGCGTGGTTACTGGACTCGGGAAGGGCAGCGCTTTATTTATATCGATTATGCTAACTCGCAAGGCCAGCTGAAAAATGTGCAGATGCTGGACTTTGACCAGAACTATCGTTTGCGCGGTACCTTGCAGGCAGATCAGGGGCAATTCGTTAAAGATGGTTCCTGGACGCTGGACAACACAGAGCAGTTCGATATTTTACAAAATGGCAATGCCACGCTGGTCAAGCAGCAACAGCAACCTTTAGCGCTGGCATTGCAGCCCAAATATGTGCATATGGTGACCATTGATCCTGAAGATTTATCGCCGAGTCAACTGGTCAGTTTCATGAGCTATATGCATGAATACAGCCAGGTACCAAAAACCTATCAGCTGGCCTTCTGGCAAAAACTTGGCTCTCCATTTGCTCTGATCGCCTTGGTGGTGATCGCCTGTTCATTTATCTTCGGGCCGTTGCGTCAGCAATCCATGGGTTTTCGTCTGGTAATAGCTTTATTTGCCGGACTGGGTTTCTTCTATCTGCAGGATTTCCTCGGCTATGCCAGCTTGATCTATGCACCGTCTCCGGCCTGGTTCGTGTTTATTCCGATTCTGATCATGTTCGGCATCGGCGGCTACTTGCTGCATCGGGCACGCTAAACCATAGGAAAATAGAACAAATCAATCATCATGAGAGGCCTAAACCATAGCCGGGTCATGGCCTCTTTTTATAAACTTCGCTAAAATAGAGCGATTAATTCGTAGACGAACAGAGTATTTCATTATGACGGATGCAACTGCTGGCAAAATCCCTCACGTTTTGGTGATTATGGATGGTGTGGGTCATCGCGAAGCGGTCGAAGACAATGCGTTTTTAGCAGCTAAACGACCAAATTTAACTGCGATACAGGACAAGCATCCGCATGGTTTGATCTCGGGTTCTGGTGAAGATGTTGGCCTGCCAGATGGCCAGATGGGTAACTCTGAAGTCGGACATATGAACCTCGGCGCAGGTCGTGTGCTGTATCAGGACTTTACACGAATTACCAAAGACATTCGTACTGGCGACTTCTTTGAACATGAAGTCCTGGTCGATGCGGTGGAGAAAGCCAAAGCTGCAGGTGGGGCAGTACATTTGCTTGGCCTTTTGTCTGAAGGCGGTGTGCACTCACATGAAGATCATATCGTGGCGATGGCAGAGCTAGCGCTGAAACGCGGTGCGCAAGTCTATTTACATGCATTCTTAGATGGTCGTGATACGCCGCCTAAAAGCGCACAACCTTCTTTAGAAAAGCTTGATGCCTTATTCGCACAATATCCAGGTCAAGGTCGTATTGCGACTATGATTGGCCGTTATTTTGCCATGGACCGTGATAATCGTTGGGATCGTGTTGAACAGGCCTATCGCTTGCTCACTGAAGGTGAAGCAGTTCGTACGGCTACCAGCGCAGTTGAAGGTCTGGAACAGGCTTATGCGGCTGATGAGTCGGATGAGTTTGTCAAATCGACCCGTATTGGCGAGCTGGCAAAAATCCAGGATGGTGACAGCGTCGTATTCATGAACTTCCGTGCCGATCGTGCCCGTGAATTGACTCGCGCATTTGTAGAAAAAGACTTTGCAGGTTTTGAACGTAAAGTCGTGCCGAATTTGGCGAAGTTTGTCATGCTGACGCGTTATCAAGCCACGATTGATGCACCTGTAGCGTATATGCCTGAAGCGTTGAAAAACTCGATTGGTGAATACTTATCTGATTTGGGTAAAACACAGCTGCGCATTGCGGAAACAGAAAAGTATGCGCATGTGACTTTCTTCTTCAGCGGCGGCCGTGAAGATGAATACCCAGGTGAAAAACGTATCCTGATTCCATCGCCAAACGTAGCCACTTATGACCTTAAACCGGAAATGAGTGCTTATGAAGTGACTGATGAGCTGGTGGCTGCGATCAATTCAGGTGAATTTGACCTGCTGGTGGTGAACTTTGCCAATGGTGATATGGTCGGTCATACGGGTGTATTCGATGCTGCGGTGAAAGCTGTTGAAGCGGTTGATACCTGTTTGGGCCGGGTTTATGAAGCGGTAATGGCGCAAAAAGGTCATATGATTGTGACTGCCGATCATGGTAACGTAGAGCAGATGCAGGACTATCACAGTGGTCAGGTACATACTCAGCATACCACTGAATTGGTTCCGTTTATTTATGTCGGCCCAACTCAGGCCACGATTGCAGAAGGCGGTGTATTGGCAGATGTAGCACCGACTTTATTAAGTCTGATGCAAGTTCCGGTACCTGCTGAAATGCAAGGTCGTAACCTGATTCAGCTTGATGCATAATTTTCGATAAAATTCTAAAAAGGTCAAAGAATGGCAAGAACACGCTGGAAGTCTGTTGTAATACCATGCTTACTGATGTGTTTGAGTCATTCAGCTTGGGGTGCGGGTTCAAATGAGCCGGCATTCGATGATATGGAAATGGATGGGCAGGTCTATTCCGAAATTCCTGTGGCATCCATTCAAGAATTCGTACAAATTTATGGCATCGTAAAAGATAATTATATCCAAGATAAAAATGACGATGCCTTGTTTCAACAGGCCATTCAGGGTCTGGTCAGTGGCTTAGATCGCTATTCCCGTTATTTGTCGCCTGAAGATTATAAGCAACTGCGTGAATATACCGAAGGTGATCTGGCCAGCATTGATTTTGATCTGCAATTTGACCCGCGGTTGAAGCAATGGGTAGTTCAGGGACTGAGTTCCGATGCTGATTCAGCCAAGCAGGGACTTCGAAATGGCGTCACGGTTTATAAAATTGACGATCAGGTATTAAATAGCCTGAATCAGGAACAAGTCCGGCAGTTATTGAGCGGAGCCGTTGGCTCTACGCTCATGATTCAGCTCTCCCCGCAAAGTCCGGCCGTTCGTCTGGTCCGCAATACCAAACTGGATACTGAAATTAAATCGAGCCTGCACAATAATCAGGTTCTGGTTTTACAGGTCAAGGTTTTTCAGCAAGATACTGCCAATGAAATCAAACGTCTAATCGAAAGCTATGCCGACAAGCGCTTAAAAGCCGTGCTATTTGATTTACGCAATAATCCCGGTGGCTTACTCTCGGCTGCAGTTGAATCTGCCGATTTATTTTTGAATCAGGGCGTGATTGTGTCGACCAAAAGCCGCGCTGAAGGTAATCAGCAATTTCAGGCCTTGCCGAGTTTTGAGTTTCAGAATCTGAAAGTTGGGGTATTGATTAATAACCGCTCGGCTTCTGCAGCAGAAGTGTTTACAGCAGCCCTGAAAGAACATAACCGTGCCTGGGTCGTAGGCGAAAAAAGCTATGGCAAAGGCGTAGTACAGAAACTCTTTCCTTTAAGCAACGGTTCGGCTCTACAGATGACAGTATCGCAATACTTTAGCCCGAGTGGCCAGATGATTGAAGGGCGGGGCGTACAGCCGCATTTCAACTATCCGTTTAAGCAGGAAATGCGTGAGGAGAGTTATCTGGAACATGTCACAGACTTGCTGCTCCTGCAAAAATAATTATTCGTCTTCTTCGGTATCCAGTCCGAACTTTTTCAAACGATAGCGCAGGGAACGGAATGACATGCCGAGTTTTTTGGCGGCCAGTGTCCGGTTCCAATGGGTCAGATTCAGCGCATTCAGTAAAATTTCTTTCTCGACCTTTTCCAAATATAGTTCTAGACCCTCTTCAGGCAGCTTTTTAGGTGCAATCAGGGTTTCGGTCGCAATGATCTCGCTCGTGAGCGTATTTATCTCCTGAGGGCTGTTAAGCGCATGACGTAGCGGTGCACTCTGCAAATGCTGAAGATCAATCCGCTCTTCATCACTTAAAGTAATTGCGCGTTCCATAATATTACGCAATTCACGTACATTACCTGGATAATATTGTTCCAATAAGAACTCTTTGCTACGTTCGGTCAGTTTTTTATTGGGAATGCCCCATTCCTGGCAAATCTTCTGAATAAAGTGTTCGGCCAATAACAGAATATCCTGGCCTCGTTCACGTAATGGCGGTAAAGTCAGATCCATTACATGAATACGGAAATATAAATCCTGACGGAATTTGCCTTGTTGCACCAAGGCTTCCAGATCCTGATGCGTGGCACTGATCACACGGAAATCCACATCAATTTCGGTATCCGAACCGAGTGGACGAATACGTTTTTCCTGTACGGCACGTAACAATTTGACCTGCATAGAAAGCGGTAATTCTGCAATTTCATCCAGAAACAGACTGCCACCATGGGCAGATTGAATCAGTCCCTGTTTGTCCTGAGCAGCGCCGGTAAAGCTGCCTTTCTTATGCCCAAACAGTTCGCTTTCCATCAACTCAGTCGGAATGGCGCCACAGTTAATCGCAATAAAAGGACCTTCATTGCGGTTACTCAGGCGATGGACCAGATTGGCCACGACTTCTTTACCTGTTCCCGATTCACCAGTGATAAAAACCGGTGCTTGGGATCGGGCAATTTTTTGTAAGGTAATACGTAGTTGCTGGATCGGCAGGGATTGTCCAATCAGCATTTTATGTTCAAGCGCTTCATTTGGATTATTATGCGAATAATCCACCGGTTTATTCAGGGCTTTTTGTAAGAGTTGTTCCAGATGTTTCTGATTGATCGGTTTGCTGACAAAATCAAAGGCCCCGGCTTTGAGCGCAGCAATGGCGATTTCCATGTTGCCATAGGCGGTCAGAACTGCGACCGGAAGTGCCGGATAGAGGCTGCCAATCCAGTCCAGTAACTCCAAACCATTGCCATCGGGCAGGTTTAGGTCAGTCAGACAGGCATCATATTGATGATTGGCAAGGCATTTTTTAGCATCTTCCAAACGGTGGGCAATGTGCGTACGAATTCCCATGCGCAGCAATGACATTTGCATGAGGGTACACAAATCTTCCTCATCATCCACCAAAAGCACCAGTGGTTGTTGTTCCCCATTCATCTTCCTTGACCCCTTTAAAGCGTAATACGTTGACAGCTGATGCGAAAGCATGCGCCCTGTTCTTGTTGTATATAGTTTAATTGTGCCTGATTTGCTTCGCAAAAACTATGTGATAAATACAATCCTAATCCGGTACCACTAATCGATGTGCTAAAAAAGGGTTTGAACAATAGAGCTTGATCATGTACGGCTACGCCAGAGCCAAAATCCCGTACATCAATCCAGACCCGATGTTCATAAGGATGCACATTCAGCTGAATATAGGCTGCATCTGCTGAATTGTGACGAATGGCATTACGAATCAGATTAATCAGGATTTGCCGGAATTGTGCTTCATCAAACTGAATCACTAGCGGGATATCAATATTAAATTGAATCTGATCGCAAATATCGGCCAGATCTTCCTGGATAAATAACGGGATAAATTCATTGAGATGAATCGGTATCGGGTGGGTTTCTTTATTTTTGACCATATTCAGCGTGTCCTGAATAATCCGGTCAATCCGGGTCGCCTGTCGGCCAATCATCTGCTGGAGTAGCTGTTGCTGTTCAGTTTCTGAGTCCAGATACAAATCATTGGCCTGCACAATGGCCGCCAAGGGGTTGCGAATTTCATGGGCAATACTGGCTGAGAGTTGACCCAGTGCAGCAAGTTTAAGTTGCTGCACCTGCTGATTCAGTTTTTTGGCATCCTGTAACACCAGTAGCATTAGAGTCTGATGCGGCACAATCAGTTTTTGCACCTGCACATGAATATTATAGCGACTTTGCTGGGATTCAAACTGAAAGCGCTCACCATTTTCTAGCGTTTCAAAATGGATCAGTTCAAATAAATCTGGCTGTGATTGAGATAAAGTAAATTTCTCATGGCCGTATTTGGACTCAATTCCAAGAAGATTACAGGCGGCAGGATTACTGAGTACCACATGGTAGTTTTCATCCAGCACCAGATAACCGGTTTCGATCTGCTCCAGAATATAGCGGTTAATATTCTGTAAGCGATGCAGTTCCAGCGATTGAGAAAAATTCAGATTTTCCAAAATCTGAAAACGCCGCACGGCAATTTGTCCGGTGCCATAGACCACAAAAAACAAAAAGGCCAGCAGGGCGCTATTACTGATATTACTGAGTGATGAAAATGCAAAAATACTGCCGATAAAATGCTGATAAATAACGCTGATAACAGCAACCAGCGTGACAACTAAGGCCTTTTTTGCATCTAATAATAAAGATGCAGAAAAGATGGTAATCACAAACAGCAGCCCGATTTGCAGATTAGGACCATCACTGGCCAAAGTCAGCAAACTTAGAACGCAGACATCGCTAAAGAAAATCATGATCAGCTGCGGCTGGATCAGTCGTCTGATCCATTTCAGCGCAAACAGCTGTACGGTATTGATCGCAACCCCGATTCCCAGCGCATAATAATACAGCTGCGGATATTGATAATCGGTGGTGAGTTCGGGGTAGGTCAGCAGAAAAATCAGCAGTAGGCCGGTGCTGATCAGCAAGCGATAAGCGCTATACCAGATACCGAGATGATATTGATTCAGTTCAGCATAGTTTTTTTGTTGTGCCATATGCACCGGAAATCGTTAAAAGCTAAGGTTTAATGAGTCCATAGCGCATGGCCAGATGAGTCAGTTTAACATCGCTATCGATATTCAGTTTTTCAAAAATACGGTAACGATAAGTATTCACGGTTTTAACACTCACAAAGAGTTTGTCGGCAATTTCCTGGGCGCTGATACAATTCACCACCATCATCGCCACTTGCATTTCACGTTCTGACAATGCATCAAAAGGGGATTGTTGTGTATCAGAAAGGTAAGAGCTGGCTAACTGTTCCGCAATGTCTGCACTGAAATATTTGCCGCCTTGCATGACTTTGTTAATCGCACGGACCATTTCCGAAATCGGGGCCCCTTTGGTGATATAACCTTTGGCACCGGCTTTCAATAACAGGGACGGATAAGGCTCTTCTGCTAAACCGCTAACCGCCAAAACTTTGGTTTCCGGCGCACTCTGAAGTAGACGGCGCGTGGTTTCTACGCCACCAATGCCCGGCATATTCACATCTAACAAAACTACATCAGGATGATGTTGACGAACCAGAGAGATCGCTTCTTCACCAGATTCAGCTTGTCCAATTACCTGAACCTCCGCATGGTCTTCTAGCATTCTGCAAATTCCAGTACGAACTAATTCATGGTCGTCCACAACTAAAACTGTGATCACCTACGCTCTCCCTCTGTTAAAAAAATCATTTTTTTGTTACATAAAGCAAAATAAGCTTGCAATGAAAGTACAAAATTAGCAATCCTATTCGCGAGATTAAATCTGAAACTTATCACACAGTGTCAAGAACAAAAAATGTTCGGCATTGTGTTTAAATGTAAGGCATATTAGAGGTAATACGCAAATCAATCTTACCTCTGTTAGTTGAGTGAAGGAATAGTGAAGAAAATAAACAAGTCTTTAAGGCATCTACTCGGCCTGTCCGTGTTAATCAGCATGAGCACGACAAGTTTTGCTGAAATCATTATGAATTCTGGCACGGCAGAGGGCGGTTCCAGCATTAGTTGGTCTTCTGAAGAAGTTAACCAGTTAATGAGCGATGATTTTAATGCATCTGCCAATGAGCCTTCGCCACCCGGGTCTGCCACAGTGACCACCACTTTGCGTCAGGCCGGCACAGCAGTGCCAGCAGCAGCCAAACCTGCTTATACTGCGCCGCAGATTATTGATACGAATCATTTTAGTAATCAACCTTCTGTCAATGCACGGGCTGCACTGGTCATGGATGCGCAAACCGGTGAAGTGCTGTTTAGCAAAAATACCAATACTGCCTATCCGATTGCATCGATTACCAAGCTGATGACAGCGGTGGTGATTTCTGATGCACGTCTAAACATGTCTGAAAAAATTACCCTACAACAGGCTGATTTTTCCTGTTCAGGCTGTAAAAGCTCAAGCTCGACTTTAAGAGCAGGGGACAGCATGAACCGTGCTGAAGCTTTATTATTTGCTCTGATGAAGTCCGAGAACCCGGCTGCTGCTGCTTTGGCACGCACTTATCCGGGTGGTCGATCAGCATTTATTGCCAAAATGAATGCCAAAGCCAAAGAGCTGGGTATGAATTCTACCCACTTCATGGAGTCGACAGGTTTGCATCCGGGCAACGTGGCATCAGCTCGTGACTTAGGGATTTTGGTGAATACTGCCTCTCAATACGGCCTGATTCGTCAGTTCTCGACCACGCCAAGCTATGACTTTAACTTGGGTTATCGTGTATTGAAATCTAATAATACCAATGCCTTGGTACGTAATGGCGGCTGGAATATCAATATTTCTAAAACCGGTTTTATTAATGAAGCAGGGCGCTGTGTGGTGATGCACACGACTCTGAATAACCGTCCGGTGGCGGTGGTACTTTTAGGCGCAAACAGCTCACAGGCGCGTACCAATGATGCGACCCGTTTAATGAGTTGGGTCAGCCAGCAACCTAAACGAATCTAATTGATTGGTTCATAAAAAAACCCTGCAAGTGCAGGGTTTTTTTAATTCTGGCCGGAATTACATATTCGACAGAATAGAGTCTTTAACTTGACTCATAGTTGCATCAATCGACAACATCACGGCATCAGCACATTGCTTGATAGCAGTGTCTGGATCTTTCAGACCGTTACCCGTTACGGTACATACGATCACTGAACCTTCAGCAATTTTACCCGCTTTAATGTCACGGATCGCGCCGCCGACAGACGCAGCAGATGCAGGCTCTACGAATACACCTTCATACATAGAAAGCAGACGTTGAGCTTCAAGAATCTCCGCATCAGTCAGTTCATCAAACCAGCCGTTTGAATCACGAACAACCGCTTTAGCATGATTGAAGCTTTGCGGATTGCCGATACGAATCGCAGTTGCAACAGTTTCCGGATTTTCTACTGGACCGCCACGAAGGAAAGGTGCAGCACCAGACGCTTGATAACCTGCCATGATTGGCAAGCCTGCCGGTTTAGGACCAGTGAAAGCATCAGTTTCAGCATCGTAAACGACTTGCTCAAATTCTTCTTTCGACTGGTTGGCAACCGCTTCGGTATAACCCATCCAGTGCGCAGTGATGTTACCCGCGTTACCGACTGGCAGGCAGTGATAATCCGGTGCACGACCTAAAGCTTCAACGATTTCATAAGCAATGGTTTTTTGACCTTGCAGACGGTACGGGTTGATTGAGTTTACAATCGTTACCGGTGCCTGATCGGCAACTTCTTTAACCAGACGCATACCGTCATCAAAGTTACCGCGAATTTGCATGGTGATCGCACCATACATCATCGCTTGAGCCATTTTACCCATGGCAATTTTGCCTTCAGGGATAAGCACGAATGCTTTGATGCCGGCACGAGCCGCATAAGCAGCCGCAGCCGCAGAGGTGTTACCAGTAGATGCACAGATGATGGCTTTAGAGCCTTCTTCAACGGCTTTGGTCACCGCCATAGTCATACCGCGGTCTTTAAATGAACCAGTCGGGTTTAAGCCCTCGTACTTCACATAAATTTCAACATCTTTACCAATAATGCGTGGAATATTCTCAAGCTTGATCAGTGGAGTATTACCTTCACCCAAAGAGATCGCACGAGTAGTTGCAGACACTGGTAAACGGTCGCGATAGCGGTCAACTAAACCAGTATAACGATTGGCATTCGACATGATGATGTTCCAATTGTGTGTAGAGCTTGGCAAGGGGAATCCTCCCCTCAACCCGATTAATTATCAAGCGATTCTAAACGAATTCGTACAATTTCGCCATGAATGACGGGTAATGCTTGAATTTGTGAAAGCGCTGCATCCATTTTTGATTCGACGATAGGATCGGTCAGAATCACGATAGGAATAAGGTCTTTGGATAAACGCGGTTGCTGCATGATTGCATCAATACTGATGCCGGCACGACTGAGAATCGTGGTGACATCGGCAAGCACGCCCATCTGATCTTCGGCATTAATACGGATGTAATAGCCGGTAGTCATTTGTTCACGACTCAAGATCGGTAAATCACTGAGCGCTTCAAAAGCCAGTTGTGGAATGGTGCCTGCGCCATCTTCTGTATAAATGATGTCACGAACAATATCGACCACATCGGCAACAACCGCAGAAGCCGTTGGTCCTGCACCTGCGCCAGCGCCATAGTACAGTGTAGGGCCGACCGCATTGGCTTGTACCAGAACCGCATTTTTTACACCATTCACATTGGCAATCAGCTGGTCATCTGGAATCAGGGTCGGGTGTACACGAAGTTCAATCCCGGCATCGGTACGGCGAGCAATACCTAGGTGTTTAATCCGGAAACCGAGGTCTTCGGCATATTTCACGTCTTGTGCAGTGACTTTGCCAATGCCTTCAGTAAAGACTTTGTCAAACTGTAGCGGAATACCAAAGGCACACGAGGCCAGAATGGTGAGCTTGTGAGCCGCATCAATGCCTTCCACGTCAAAGGTCGGATCGGCTTCGGCATAACCCAGTTCTTGCGCTTCTTTCAGCACATCTTCAAAAGCGCGGCCTTTTTCACGCATTTCACTAAGAATGAAGTTACCTGTGCCGTTAATAATACCGGCCAGCCATTCAATCTTGTTGGCTGCCAAACCTTCACGGATCACTTTAATAATTGGAATGCCACCAGCCACTGCGGCTTCATAGGCAATTTGCACGGCATTGTCTTCAGCCGCTTTAAACAGTTCATTACCGTGTTCAGCCAAGAGTGCTTTGTTGGCGGTTACAATATGTTTGCCATGTTTCATGGCTTCCATGATGACTTCATAGGCAGGATGAATTCCGCCCATGACTTCAACCACCACGTCTACATCAGGTTGACGCACGATGTCCATCAAATCAGCACTTTGTTTGACCGATTCTGGCAGATCCAGATCAGGACGTGGACGACGGGTGCCTACATGGGTAATTTCAATTTCACGACCGGTGCGACGTTTGATCTCAGCAGCATTTTCTTTTAATAGTTTCAAGGCACCACCACCTACAGTACCAAGACCGAGGATTGCCAGACGAACTGGTTTCACGTCACACTCCAAATTAAACAGTTTTTTACAAGAACCTAGATCATAGCTAAAAAAACCGCCTGACTCTAGGGTCATTTTCAGAATATCTTTATCTATAAATTAAAGTTAAATAACGTATTAAAATGAGTTATTTAAGCCGGTTCAATAATTCCGAGGTAGACAGGTAACCGCCCAGATAAGCCCCTGCTGAATTATAAATGGCAGGGGTGCCATTCACGCCCATATTCAGACCCATTTGATATTGATCTTGAACAGGATTTTCACATTTTTCTGCGCTAATCTGTGCACCGGCAATCGCCTGGTCAAACGCACTACGGCGGTCGGCACTGCACCAGATCGCTTCCATGGCTGGCATATGCTGTTCACCACGCGGCCAGGCGATATAACGCACTTCAATGCCTTTGGCATTCATCTCATCCATTTGCTCATGGAATTTATGGCAATACGGACAGCTGACATCGGTAAACACATAAACCACATGCTTGGCTTTGCCTTTAGCTGGATAGACCAGCAAGTCTGCTGGCTTGAGTTCAGCAAAGAGTTTATTGTTGATGCCTGCCTGCAGGTTTTCGCTGACATTGTGTAGCTGTTTGTCGCCGAGACGGATCACATCGCCCTGAATCAGATATTTACCGTCACTGGTGACATAGACCGCAGACATGCCTTCCAGACTCACCCAGTACAGGTTCGGCACTTCAGTGGCTTTAATGTCGGTAATTTTGGCACTGATGCCAGCGGTTTTGAAATGCTTTTCCAACGTAGACGCCAGACGCTGTTCTGCATTGCGTTCGGTCAGGGTAGAGGCTTCGCCCGTCGCAGGTGCGCTTGCAGTCAACTCTTGCTTTTTATCGTTGTTAGTGGAATTGGAACACGCAGTCAGACCCAAACCAGCAGCAAGTGTGCAAGCCATAAAAATTTTTGAGCGGGCAAATGTCATAAAAAACCCTTTTCTTCTTGGATTAAAAACAGAGTATTAGCATAACAAAAAAAAATACCCACACGTCAAACTTCTCAGTTTATTCCATCCGGATATGTTTTAAGCACGTGGATGATGGGTGGCATGCAGCTGTTGCATCCGTACCTGTGCCACATGGGTATAAATCTGGGTGGTAGACAGATCACTATGCCCGAGCAACATCTGCACTACGCGTAAGTCTGCGCCATGATTGAGTAAATGTGTCGCAAAGGCATGACGTAAGGTATGCGGTGACAGTTCGGACTGAATGCCGGCCTGCAGCGCATAACGCTTAATCGCATACCAGAAATTCTGCCGGCTCATGATGCCGCCATGCTGGGTCAGAAACAGATGATCGGTCGAAGTCTTATACAGTTGCGGACGGGCTTCGTTCAGATATTTTTCTACCCATTCACAAGCCATTTGTCCCATCGGAACCAGGCGTTCTTTATTGCCCTTACCGACGATACGTAAATACCCCTGTTTTAAGTTGATCAGTTCCAGACGTAAGTTAATCAGTTCGGTCACCCGGAGTCCGCAGGCATACAGCACTTCGAACATGGCTCGATCACGCAGTCCTAATGCCGTGTTGATATTAGGGGCATGAATTAAGGCTTCGACATCTGCTTCGGAGAGATCTTTGGGTAAGGCCCGGCCCAGTTTTGGGGTTTTATGTGCAGCCACCGGATTGTCACTACGCAGTTTTTGCTCGCGCAGAAATTTATAAAATGAACGCAAGGCAGACAGGCAGCGGGCAATCGAACGTGGACTTTTTTGCTGTTTGGTCAGTGCAATCAGCACATCGGAAATATCATCATGATTCCATTCCGGCAGAGGCTTGCTCAGGCATTCTGCACATTGCACCAGGTCGGACAAATAGGCATTGCGGGTATGCGGGCTGACCGTTTGTGCAATCAGATAATCACGAAAACCCTGTAAATAACTGAACGCATCAGGAATCTGGACAGGGGCAGGAATACGGGGTTTTTTATTCAGCATAAGGTGAAAGGATCTGATCTGAAAAAGCGATAATCGGGATTGGTATTCTCCACTGTAGTTTAATTTTATGACGGTGTCGATGTGGTATAAGGCTAAATCGAAATGTAATTAATCTTATTTGTTAATTATTCTCATTTGTTTGTATACTGTACAAAATAGTTTAGGAATTTCACGGTGCGTTTGTCTGATTTAAAAGCAAAACAAATTGCCATCATTCGAAAAGTGAGTCGAACAACTGATGGTGAAAGTGCTCTACACGATGTCGTCGCGAGTCGTTTGGAAACTTTAGGCTTTGTACCAGGTACAAAGGTACAGGTCATTACTAAAGGTATTTTTGGTGGAGATCCCATTTTGATTCAAGTTGGATTCACACGTTTTGCTTTGCGTAAATCAGAAGCAGCCAAAATTGAAATTGAACAGGCGGTGTCGGCATGAGTGATACATTACGTATTGCCCTTGTCGGTAACCCTAACTGCGGTAAAACTTCATTATTCAACCACTTAACCGGAACACGCCAAAAAGTCGGTAACTATGCGGGTGTGACGGTTGAACGTAAAGTCGGTACATTTCAGCTTGCCTCAGGCAAAGCGGTACGGGTACTGGATTTGCCGGGAACTTATAGTCTGGATGCAACCAGTCCAGATGAAGAAATCACCCGCAACGTCGTACAAGGTAAAATCGCGGAAGAGCAAGAGCAGGATGCATTTTTGTGTGTGGTAGATGCCACCAATCTGAAATTGCATTTGGGTCTGGTGCTGGAAATGATTCAGCTGGGTCGTCCGGTGCTGGTTGTGCTGAACATGATGGATGAAGCACGCCGTCGTGGCATGCAGATCAATACCCAGAAGCTGTCTGAGCGACTGGGCGTACCTGTGGTAGAAACGGTGGCTGTGCGCAATTCAGGGATTGAAAACCTGAAAAATGCGCTAGATCAAGGCAAGTATTCTTTACCACAGACCGAACTCAGCGGCTTGAAAGGTGACAGTTACCAGCGCGTGGAAAATATTCTGAATGACGTGGTCAATTTCGTCGATCAGGAAGATAAACGTACCGACTTCCTCGACAAGATTTTTCTACATCCGGTATTGGGTTTACTCAGCTTAGCCGTAATGATGTTCGTGATTTTCCAGGCGGTATTTGCCTGGGCTGCGCCGTTTATGGATGGGATTGAAACCTTCTTCGGCTGGCTGGGTGAGTTCCTCGGCGAATATATTTCGCACCCATTACTGAATAGTCTGGTGGTAGATGGGATTATTGCCGGTGCAGGCGGAGTAGTCGTATTCCTGCCACAAATTCTGATTCTGTTCTTCTTTATTCTGGTACTGGAAGAATCGGGTTATTTACCGCGTGCAGCCTTCTTGCTCGATAAACTGATGTTTAAAGCCGGTTTATCAGGACGTGCCTTTATTCCGTTATTGTCCAGCTTTGCCTGTGCCATTCCCGGCATCATGGCATCGCGGACCATCAGTGATCCACGAGATCGTTTAACCACGATTTTTGTTGCACCTTTAATGACCTGTTCGGCGCGTTTGCCAGTTTATGCCTTGCTAATTGCGGCATTTGTACCCGCACAAACTGTCTGGGGTTTCCTGAATCTGCAAGGTCTGGTGCTTTTCGGTCTTTATATGGCAGGTATCGTAAGTGCCTTGCTGGTGTCTTTTGTGTTGAAATTCTTCCACAAAGATAAATCACAGCACATGCTGCTGATGGAACTGCCAAGCTACCGTTTTCCGGACTTGAAGAACGTTTGGATCGGCTTATTGGATCGCGGCAAAATCTTCTTGAAACGTGTCGGCGGCATCATCTTCGCCTTATCGATTGTGCTGTGGTTCCTGTGTACGTTCCCGCAGCCACCAGAAGGCGCAACCCTGCCGGCCATTGATTATTCATTGGCAGGGATGCTCGGTCATCTGATGCAACCGATCTTTGCACCCCTCGGTTTTAACTGGCAGATCTGTATTGCCCTGATTCCGGCGATGGCAGCGCGTGAAGTGGTCGTTGCAGCACTGGGCACAGTCTATGCGATGTCGGCAGTTGATGAAGATGCGATGTCTGAAGGTCTGGCTGCGCTGATCAGCGGTGGAGGTGATCTGGGCTGGTCAGTTGCGACAGGTTTGTCTTTGCTGGTGTGGTTTATTTATGCACCACATTGTCTAGCGACTCTGGCAACGGTTAAACGTGAAACCGGTTCCTGGAAAACTGTCAGTATCATGACCATTTACCTGTTTGGTCTGGCATATTTCATGTCATTCCTGACTTATCAAATTGCTTCATATTATTTGGGCTAAATCTCAGTTTGGCCTTGGCCAATTGAGTGTGCTGCATTGTATATGTATGGGAGATTGAGATGATTGAAATTCTAATTGTGACAGCACTGGTGCTTTGGAGCATGCTGGTAGTATTCAAAAAGGTGTTTCCGAACACCTCTAACTCAGTCTTCCAGAAGCTGTCTGATGCCTGTGCAGCCAAGGGCTGGAAGCGTCTGGCCAAATGGCTGCAACCGGGTATGGCTGCAGGCTGTGGTGGCAACTGTGCCTGTCCGGTTTCAGAAAAAAGTTCAGAAGAAAAGCCAGCCCAACAAGCGGTGAAATGGAAATAATTTCCTTTTCTGGCTGAATTTTAAAAACCGTCATGATCATGACGGTTTTTTTACGCATGGACACAAAAAAAATGTGCAGAAAAGCCAATCAGAAAAGGCATTCAAAACAGCAAAGTGCTACCATTTCGTCAGTTTCAAAATAGACCAAAATATGGGGCGAAAATGTTAATACAACGTGGTGGGTTAAAAGTCGTTGCAGGACTCGGAATATCAGGTGTTGCAGCAGTCAATTTCTTGCATAGTCAGGGCTACCGCGTTGCAGTAACAGATTCTAGAGCTAACCCGCCAGGGCATGAGCAGATACCCGCTGAAGTTCAGACCAGTTTCGGTCAGTTTGATGCCGAGCTGTTGTTGTCTGCGGAAGAAATCGTGATCAGCCCAGGACTTGATCCTAAACTTCCTGAAATTCAGGCAGCCATCAACAAGGGCATTCCAGTAGTCAGTGAAATCCAGATTTTACGCCGTGCTACAGACAAGCCAATCGTAGCAATTACCGGTTCTAATGCCAAAAGTACCGTGACGACCTTGATTGGCTTGATGGCAGCGGATGCAGGTAAAAAAGTCGCTATCGGTGGTAACTTAGGTCGTCCTGCGCTAGACCTGACTAAAGACGATCCTGAGCTGTATATACTCGAGCTGTCCAGTTTTCAGCTGGAAACCACCTCAAATCTGGCGGCTGAAGTCGCGGTGGTGTTGAACATGAGTGAAGATCATCTGGATCGTCATGGCGATATGATGGGTTATCACACGGCGAAACACCGGATTTTCCAGGGTGTAAAAAAAGTCGTCTATAACCGTGATGACTCTTTGACCCGTCCTCTGGTGCCAGACGTAACACCGATACAAAGCTTTGGTCTAAATGCACCGGATATGAACCAGTACGGTATTCTCAAGGATACGGATAGCAGCATCTGGCTGGCGCGTGGTCGTGAGCGTCTGCTGAAAAGTACCGAGATGTATATGCAGGGCACGCATAATGTTGCCAATGCCTTAGCCTGTCTGGCGCTGGGTGAAGCGATTGGCCTGCCACTGGAAAGCATGTTGAATACCTTAAAGACCTTTAAAGGTCTGGAACATCGCTGTGAATTCGTTAAAGAAGTGCAAGGCGTACGTTATTATAACGACTCCAAAGGTACCAATATCGGCGCAACCTTGGCAGCACTGGACGGTCTCGGCATGGCCATTGAAGCCCAAGGCGGTAAAGTCGCGATTATTCTCGGTGGTCAGGGCAAAGGGCAGGACTTTAAAGCCTTGCGTGAATCATTAAGCAAATATGCCAAAGTAGCGGTATTAATCGGTGAAGATCGTCCCGTCATTGAAGCAGCGATTGCGGGTACGACTGAACTGATTCATGCGGACAGCTTGCAGCAGGCAGTAGAAATCTGCCAAAAGCACACTCAGGCACATGATGTCGTGCTATTGTCTCCTGCATGCGCAAGTTTTGATATGTTCTCGGGTTATCCTGAGCGTGGTCGCAAGTTTGTTGCGTATGTGAATGAACTCAATTAAGAATAACAAGGATTCGTGATATGGCTGGGTTTGCTCAGACTACGATCAATAAATTAAATCAATTTTATACGCAGTGGATACCTAGAATACCTGCTGAAGTGAATCCACGGAATGTATTGATTTTCTGTGTGTTGGCTTTGCTCTGCATTGGTTCGATCATGGTGGCATCGGCCTCGATGCCCTATGCAGAACGTATGCATGAAAATCCGTTTCACTATATTAGCCGACATGGGATTTCGATTTTTGTCGCTGCCGTAGCAGCTTTTCTGGCTTATAAAATCCCCTTAAAAGTCTGGTTTAATAACACTTTCTTTTTGTGGATTATTACCATCGTACTTTTGGTGGCCGTGCTATTTGTCGGGACGGAAGTCAATGGTTCCAAACGCTGGATTCGGATCGCAGGCTTTACCTTACAGGCTTCGGAAGTCGCCAAAGTGATGATGGCAATTTTTACTGCAGACTACGTGGTGCGCCGTGCGGAAGAAGTACGGAATAATATCAAGGGTCTGGTCCGTTTAAGTGCCATCATGGGTGCTACCGTCGGTTTGATTATTCTCGAGCCTGACTTGGGTGCAACCGTGGTAATTACCTTAACCATGCTTGGCGTGTTCTTTCTGGCGGGTGCGCCGTGGATTCAGTTCGGTGTGGCTTTTATGACCTTGGTCGGCGCATTTGCTGCCGCGATTCTGTTGGAACCGTATCGTCTGCAACGTCTGCTGTCTTTTTCGAATCCTTGGGAAGATCCCTTAGGCACCGGTTATCAGCTCTCTAATGCCCTTATGGCCTTTGGCCGTGGGGAATGGGCAGGGGTAGGCTTGGGGCATAGTATCCAGAAAATGTCTTATTTGCCTGAGGCGCATACCGATTTCATGCTGGCAATTTTGGGTGAAGAATTTGGCTTTTTAGGCATTTCAACCATCCTGATCTTGTCCTTCACCATGCTGGTTTGCTGTATCCGCATTGGACACCGCGCCTTGCAGCATCAATATTTGCGTGCCGGCTATCTGGCTTATGGCATCAGTATCATTTTCCTGTTACAGATTCTGGTGAATGCCGGTATGAATATGGGCATGTTGCCGACCAAGGGTTTGACCTTGCCATTTATTAGTTATGGCGGTTCATCCCTGATTATCTGTGCGGTCATGATCAGTCTGATTCTGAAAATTGATTCGACCACGCGTCAGGTCAATCCAAGCCGCGAAGAGTCAAGCTTCTAGATTGGAGTTTCGTCCTGGCTCTGGCTGAGCATGGTCCAGTACCGTGCTCGGCATTGCGGTTCCACAATTGGAACAGGTCACAAAAGCAGATTTAGGCTTGGAAAGTGGAATCAAGGGTATAAAAAATAAAGAAAAATAATTACGCTGCTGTTTTAGCTCATAGCCCGAACGAGTACGGCAGACCGGACACAGAAACTGGCTTTTCTCAATGGTTTTGGTTTTAGGGCCGACGCCAAAAATAAAAAACATACTCTTCTTCCTATCTATTTTTCATTCTAGAAGTCTAGCTTAAGTGAAAAGCTGTTTTTATAAATAGTGACCTTGTAGCTCAGTTGTATGTGGAATCCGGTCGATATCCCATTGCGCCACTGCCTGTTGCAGCATCCGTTGCGGAGCATCTAAAGCAACTTCAGCCTGATGCAAAGCCTGAAGTGCCTGTTTTAATAATTGTGGTGCCTGAGTCAAATCCAGTGCTTGGGCCAGATTCTGTTTTGACAGTTTCTGCCCCTGATCATTCATTGCCAGCGGCAGATGCATATAGCTCAGCTGGGGATAACCGAGTAACTGTCCCAAATAGATTTGCCGTTCAGTATTATCTAAAAGGTCAGCCCCACGCACCACATGAGTCATGCCTTGCAGATAGTCATCGACTACTACTGCCAGCTGGTAATTGATAATGCCATCACGACGTTTTAAGACAAAATCGCCCAGATCTTTTTTCAGTTCTGAACAGTGCCGACCTTGTAGCCGGTCTTCAAAACAGATTTCAACATCTTCAATTTTTAAACGAATAGCCTGATGTTCAAAAGCCAGACCCAAGTCGCGGCAGGTATCCTGATAGATATGATTGGAACCGAGCATTTTACGGGTGCATTGGCAGGCATAGACCAGACCTTGCTGACGCAATTGCTGGATGACGTCTTCGTAAATATCTAAACGGTCTTTCTGAAAAATGATTTCGGCATCAGGTTCAAGCTGAAAGGCATCTAGGGCACGCAAAATATGCTCTTCGCTGCCGGGATAAATACGAGGAATATCGGTGTCTTCAACCCGAACCAGCCATGTGCCTTGATTGGCTTTGGCATCGCAGTAACTGGCAACTGCGGTAATGAGGGAGCCAAAATGCAAAGGGCCGGTTGGCGATGGCGCGAACCGACCCACATAAGCCATCCTGTTGTGCCCCTCCTTTTTTAAAGGAGGGGTTAGGGGAGGATTATTTACAGACATGCTTAACCGTTATTTTGCTTCTCTTTGATTTCTGCAAGTGTTTTGCAGTCAATACATAAAGTAGCCGTTGGGCGTGCTTCTAAACGACGCAAGCCAATCTCGATACCACAAGTTTCACAGAAACCATAGTCATCATTCTGGATTGCTTCGATCGACTGTTCGATTTTACGAATCAGTTTACGTTCACGGTCACGGGTACGTAACTCAATCGCAAACTCTTCTTCCTGAGTCGCACGGTCATTCACATCTGGAAGAGCAGTATTTTCGTCTTGCATCGTATTCAGGGTACGATCCACTTCTGACATCAACTCAGCTTTCCAAGCCAGCAAGATTTGGCGGAAATGCTGAAGCTGACCTTCAGACATGTATTCTTCATTTTTTTTAGGTTGATAAGGTTCAATACCAAATAAGCTAGCAGTAGAACCACCGTCAGTCGTTTTAGGCTTAGATTTGCGTACGCGCTTTGCAGCTTTCTCTTCTACAACATCAGTTTGATTGTCTAAGACTTGATTTTGGTTGTCATTCGCCATTTAGGGCATTCCTCATCTATGCGTATGATTGCTACGCAAAAAATATGGTGATATGCAGTTTTTTATCCACCCTGTAGAAAGATTATCCTCCTATGGGGGCCGTCATCATATAGACTTTTTATGCTTATTGATAGTCTTTGATGTCTGGACTATGCATATCACATTTCCTTTGGTTGCAATAAAGTAATGCAAAAAAAACAAATTGAAAAGTTAATAACCTGAAATTTCGGTATTAATATTTTGCTGGCTCAATGCCACCCGTTCAATATAGGTATCAAACTCACCATTTTGTTGCAAATGTAATACACGATAACCTGGTGCCGCCTGATCTAGCGCGAAATCTTCACTTTTAGGTTTAAACTGCACACTGGTCGATGGCGTGGATAAAAAGTAGATGCCATGCCATTCGTTGCAGGAATCCTGATGCACATGACCAAACAGAACCAGCTTGATATTATGATGCCGAGCCAGTACATCTTTTAAATCTTCAGCATTTTTCAGCCGGTGCTGATCAATCCAGTACGATTTCATCGCAAAAGGATGATGATGGCAAGCGACAATGACATGCTGATGCTTAAATTCAAGCAATAATTGGTCCAATTGATCGAGTTGAGCTTGTTCCACCCAGCCATCGATCTTGCCTTGAACGGCACTATTTAACAGGATCATGGTCCAGGTGCCAAAATGAATGGCATGTACCTGATTCGCATTCTGGTGAAAAGGGAACACCCGAGAATCATCATGGTTACCTGGAATCTGATAATGCGGCACGTTTAAAGACTGGACAAATGCTAAATAGCGCTGATAAGTCTGTTCGACCGGCACCTGCGCCAGATCACCGGTATGAATCAGTGCATCCATTTGGGGAAAGCGCTGTTGGATCTGCTGCATCACTTCATGAAAACTTTGCTCGGGATTCATCCGGGCAAATTCCAGCTCTTCCCGATCCATCAAATGGGTATCAGAAATCTGGATAATGGTCCAATCCGGCTGTGTACTTGTACTTGACTGCTGAAAACTCATGTCTTTCCCCTTAGACATATTCCTGCAGTATGAATATGTTGTTGCAACCATTGCAAGGCCATAATGACAGGTGCATTTCTTAAGCGACCATTCCTGAGCAAGGCAGGAATGTCGGCATAATCCAGAATATGCAGCTGGATATTTTCCCCTTCATCCGGCATGCCAAAAATACCGCCCTGTTCAGGTAATTCGGTCTGGGCCACATATAAATGGAACAGCTCAGAACAGGCACCCGCTGAAGGATAAAAGCTAAAAATGTGCTGTAGCTCATCCAGGGTACAGCCTGATTCTTCGAGTGCTTCGCGACGGATGCATGTTTCAGGCGCTTCATCGCCATCTAGAACGCCAGCAATTACTTCGAGTTGCCAAGGAGAGTCGATATCATCCAGTCCGCCAATCCGGAACTGTTCAATCAGGCCGAATTTTTGCTGTTGATGGTTATACATCAGCACACCCGCTGCTTCTGGCCGATGAATCAGCTCACGTTGCAAAATAGGGGTTGAGCTTTCCTGATTAAATAAACGATGTTTCAGGCTGACTTTTTCTACCTGAATAAATCCCCGGTACAAGAACTCACGTGCCTCTACGCTAAAGTCTTTTTTATTATAAGAGGCCTGTTTAATAATATTCATATGCTCAGATAGAATGAATTGATTTATTTTCATCCTATCTGAGTTTTTTTTGAAGACAACTGTTTTTTTTACAGTTTTATAGTTTGTGGTATAAATTTTGACCAGAGTTGTGGAAGCTGGCTTTCATCTGATCCATGCCGGCTTCAATTTCGGCCTGAGAAGTTGCTGGCTGATCAGGATTGGCCTGTTGACTGGCATAATCGCGAACATTCTGGCTAATCTTCATTGAACAGAACTTCGGTCCGCACATGGAACAAAAGTGCGCAGATTTATGCGCCGCTTTCGGCATGGTTTCATCATGCATGCTGCGCGCCGTATCCGGATCCAGACTCAAGTTAAACTGGTCTTCCCAGCGGAACTCAAAACGCGCCTTGGACAGGGCATTATCCCGGGCCTGTGCTCCCGGATGACCTTTGGCTAGATCGGCTGCATGTGCGGCAATCTTGTAGGTAATAATGCCGTCTTTGACATCTTTTTTATTGGGTAAACCGAGATGCTCCTTAGGGGTGACATAACACAGCATCGCGGTACCATACCAGCCAATCATTGCTGCGCCGATTGCTGAAGTAATGTGGTCATAACCCGGTGCAATATCCGTGGTTAAAGGCCCCAAGGTATAAAAGGGTGCTTCTTTACAGACTTCCAGTTGCAGGTCCATATTTTCCTTGATCATATGCATCGGGACATGCCCCGGACCTTCGATCATCACCTGAACATCATGCTCCCAGGCACGATGGGTCAGTTCGCCCAAAGTTCTGAGTTCGGCAAATTGTGCTTCGTCATTGGCATCCTGCACACAGCCTGGACGTAAGCCATCACCCAGACTGAACGATACGTCATAAGCTTTCATGATTTCGCAGATTTCATCGAAATGGGTATACAGGAAGTTTTCCTGATGATGTGCCAGACACCACTGCGCCATGATCGAACCGCCACGCGATACGATACCGGTCAAACGGTTGGCAGTCAGCGGTACATATCTTAAAAGCACGCCGGCATGAATGGTGAAATAGTCCACACCTTGTTCAGCCTGTTCAATCAGGGTGTCTTTAAAGATCTCCCAGGTCAGGTCTTCGGCCACACCATTGACTTTTTCCAGTGCCTGATAGATCGGTACGGTTCCAATTGGTACAGGAGAGTTGCGGATAATCCATTCACGGGTTTCATGAATATTCTGGCCGGTCGAGAGGTCCATAATCGTATCTGCACCCCAACGTGTCGCCCAGGTCATTTTCGAGACTTCTTCTTCGATACTTGAACCGAGTGCAGAATTACCAATATTGGCATTGATTTTGACCAGAAAATTACGCCCGATGATCATCGGTTCCAGTTCCGGATGATTGATATTGGCCGGAATAATCGCGCGGCCGGCGGCGACTTCCTGACGCACAAATTCTGGCGTAATTTCAGTCAGGTTTTTTGCACCAAAATTCTGGCCCGGATGCTGGCGCATATCGACACCATCGAGTTGACGTAGGTTTTCACGAATGGCAATGTATTCCATTTCCGGTGTGATAATGCCTTGCTTGGCATAATGCATCTGGGTGATGTTGCGGCCGCATTTGGCTTTGCGTGGTTTTTGAATATGCGCGAAACGGATCGCAGCGGTACGGATATCGCGTAAACGCTGGCGGCCAAATTCAGAACTGAGCTGATCCAGAATTTCACTATCGTTGCGCTGCTCAATCCAGCTTTCACGAATATTCGGCAGACCTTTGTTCAGGTCAATCGTCACATCGGGGTCAGTATAAACACCAGACGTGTCATAGACCATTAATGGCGGATTATGTTCACCGCCCAGACTGGTCGGGGTTTCACTTAAGGAAATCTCCCGCATCGGTACCTGAATATCAGGACGGGAGCCTTGCAGATAGACTTTACGTGAGGCAGGCAGAATTCGCGTTAAATCGCGTGCTTCCTGTTCATGAGCGGAGAGAGAAGTTTCAGAAGAAAGATTCGTTAACTGGTTCATGGCTATGATCCTTATGAATGACATCAACGAATCAAGCACGACCAAAAACGTAGGCAGATTTATCCTGAACAGATAAAGCAAGGGCTGGGTTTTTAGCTGGCTTGATTCCTACGCAGGTATTAACCTGATCAGGTTCAACGGTACTCATGCTCAATTCCTGATAACGATAAAAGGAATCACATGATCTCAGCGAGGCATTACTCGCGCTCCGTCAAGCGAGGCTAAAGCTTAGCTCAGTTTAGGCAGAATAAACAGGTCTAAATCTCTCAACTTTAAGCAAGGAGTAATTCAGACCTTGTCAAATGAACTGACTCTATCACTGATGAACTAGATGCAGATGGCATCAGTAAAGCAGTCTTTATCGTATTTTTGTGAGGGTGGACTGATCTGGGCATAGTACAGAATCTGTTCTGCTTCCGAGCGGTTTCTATAATCGGCAGGCAAGGCTTGCTGGCGCTGTTCCGGAGTCATGTCCAGAAATTCCAGAAACAGGCGTGCCTGTGTGGACAGCGTGGATTTCTGGCCGCTCGACAGTTCAATAATGGTTTCCAGATGACTGGTATCGACAGCATAACGATCACGATAATCTTCAGACACCGACGATTGCTCGGTACCTCTAAACAGGAAATAGGTATATTGCTTCAGCAGATATTCGGCATCGCGTTTATAACTGCTATTCGGATAAGTCTTGAGATAATCTTCCCAAAGCAGGCTGCGGGCTGCAATATCAGCGGCTTCAATCTGCAGGCGTTTTTCTACCAGCACCGGTTCCATATTCTGTTCCGCCAGATTTTCAATAAAGGCTTTTTCAGCGGCCGGTAAATAAGGGGCAAAAATACGCACCAGATATTCCGGGCTGCGGCGATAATGTAAAGTGCCATCACCCAGATCCAGCAGTTCTACATAAGCCTGCCCCTTGTGTTTTAACAGATACTGGTCACGTGAGGTGAGCTGTTGAAAATGCGCATGCTGAATGGTCGGATGCTGGGCCATTTCCAGTGCATACTGCTCAAAGGCGCGTTGCTGAAATTCGGTGCGATCTACCTTTAAAAAGCGCTGATACATTTCGGTAGAGCGTTGCATCAGGTGCTTCTGCTCCGCCAATTCCATCAACGGTAGGCACACTTTAAGATCCTGATTAATTTGTTCCAGCGCAAACGTCGTGCGCTGGTCATTAATCTGGGACATATTTTTTTCAATATTCTGGCACATGAGGCTAAAGTCACTGACTGGACTTTGCGTTTGCTTCGTCTCAGTCTGTTCGACCTGGATCTGTGGATCTGAAGGCTGTTGGCAGCCCCCAAGAAGCAGCACGCTACCAGCAATCAAACAGGCTTTGAATATCGACGGGAATGGCATTAACACTATGCTTCAGGACTCTGTATATAGGTGAATTCAGAAAATAACGGCCTTACTGGGAGGTATATTGTATAGATCAAATTAAAATACTATGTTTAGTATTGTGAATTGCTTTGTTACATTGCAGACAGAGATCTTGAAAATTGAATTAATCGTGAATAAAACGCGATAGTTATATTAAAAAGTTAATAAAAATCATACGTAAAAATTCAAGAGATCTCTTTAGTATGGCTGAGCTTAAAGCGCCAGAATTTTTTAATCTGAATGGCTGTTAGGGGTTAACACTATAAAATGAAATTAAAACTCAGTGTCATGGCGGGGATATTGGCAAGTAGTCCGGCAGTTTTTGCACTGGATTTGCAAGAAGCCTATGCGCGCGCCCAGCAAAATGACCCGAACTGGCAGGCGAATGTGTTGCAGTATCAGGCCGATCAGCTCAATCTGGGGATTGCCAGCGGCAATTTGCTGCCGACCGTGTCCCTTTCAGGCAATGTCACCCGTAAAAACCAGTCCGTCAACAACTCAGAGTCTGAAGGTTTGCCTGCTGAATTTGGTGAGTTGCAAAGTTCCAGTACAACCAGCCGTCAGGTGGCCTTAACCGCACGCCAACCTTTATTTCGCTGGGATGCCTGGCAAGGTTATAAGCAGGTCAAGACCTCGGTCGAACTCAGTGAAGTCAATCTGCGTCTGCAAAAACAGCAGCATATTTTACAGGTGGCCGAATCCTATTTTAATGTCTTGCGTCAGCAGTCTTTGACTACGGCTTATTTACAGGAAGAGCAGGCACTGTCTGAGCAGTTACGGATGATGAATGCCAAGCTGAAAGAAGGTCTGGTAGCGCGCAGTGAGGTCAGTGAAGCCAATGCCCAGTATCAAAGTGCCCAGGCCAACCGGATTTCGACTCAAGTTCAGCTGGTACTGGCCCAAGAACAGCTGGCACAGTTAATCGGCTCTTATCAGGAAAATCTGGCGGTATTACGCAACGATTTCCAGTTCCAGAAACCGGTTCCAAGTGATATGCAGTCCTGGACCGAATTAGCACAAAGCCAAAATCTGAATATTCTGCAAGCGCGTCTGCAAAAGCGCTATTCTGAAGATGCCAAACGGGTCGAACAGGCTGCGCTCTATCCGCAGGTCGAAGCGGTCGGAACCTATGGCTATTTAAAGCAAAGTCCGGCTACGATCATGTCCAGCAATGGAGATTTCGACCAGATTGGGGTGGAGGTGAACTGGAATGTATTTAGCGGTGGACGCACGCAAAAAAGTATCCGTCAGGCCGGCGTTAATGTGCAAAAAAGTGAAGCGCAACTGGATGCAGCCATCCGTAAAGCCAATACCGATGTGAAACAGTCCTTTATGCAGGTAGAAACCGATCAGGCCAAACTGAATGCACGTAAAGCCGCGATGGACTCTTCGGAAATTGTCTCACAAGCGTCCAGAGCCCAATATCAGGAAGGCTTAAAAACCATGGTCGATGTGTTGCTGGCACAGCGTAATGCCTTTTCTGCCAAGACCGATTATTTGAATGCCAAATATGATTATCTGTTGCATGTGCTGCAATTGCAGGCCTCGGTCGGGCAGTTAACCGAAAAGGAACTGGCAGAGCTGAATGCCTGGCTAATTGAATATGATTCGCCTCAGCCTCTATGAGGCTACTATTGTCATCAAACTTTCATCATAGATATGCTTTAATATGATTTATTATTGATCATTGTCCTCTATCGTTCAGGAGTAGCTTTCCTTGTGTCCAAATAATCCTGTATTAAGTCATCACATTTCTTCGCAATTTAATGAAGAACTGCAGGACGTAAATACCAAATTCATGACGATGGGCGGACTGGTAGAACAGCAGGTAGCTAATGCCATTCATGCCCTATTGGACACAGATGTCTCAATGGCAGTAGATGTGCAGTTTCAAGATAATGTCGTCAATCAGATGGAACGAGATATTGATGAAGCGCTGACCCTGATTCTGGCGCGCCGTCATCCTGCCGCGATTGATTTACGTATGGTGCTTGCCATGTCCAAGGCCAATACCGATCTGGAACGGATTGGCGATGAAGCCTCGAAAATAGGCCGAATTGCACAAAGCTTATGTGAAGAGGGCGGCTCACCGCGCGGTTATATGGAAACCCGGCATATTGGCAACCAGGTGCGGGTGATGATTCATGATGCACTGGATGCTTTTGCGCGTCTGGATGTAGATCAAGCTTTGAAGGTCATGTTGGCAGATGCGGATATTGACCGTGAGTATCAATCAGCCACACGTACGCTTATGACTTATATGATTGAAGATCCGCGGCATATCAGTCGTGTCATCAATGTATTATGGGTGCTGCGTTCGCTAGAAAGAATTGGCGATCATGCCCGGAATATTTCGGAACAGGTGATCTATATGGTCAAAGGTTTTGATGTGCGTCATACCAGCGTTGAAGAAATTGAACAGAAAGTTCAGCGTTAAACGTTCCAGACTTAAATAAAAAAACCTCCAGCTCGGAGGTTTTTTATTGGGATAGAAAAGCTAACTATGGGTTTCTTCCTCAGCATCCTCTTCAAAAGTTTTGGCAATTTTTTCAATATTCAGGCTTTTGGCCATCGCATCAAAGATTTCCTTATATACGCCTTGCTGATGATAAAGCTGGTCGTGTTCACCATGTTCGGCAATCGTTCCTTCTTTCATTACATAGGTATAATCCGCATCAATAATCTGCGACAGGCTATGCGAAATGATGATCACGGTACGGCCTTGCTTGATCTGGTCCAGACTTTGTTTGATCTGTTCCGTGGCAATTGCATCCAGACTCGCCGTCGGTTCATCCAGAAAAATGATCGGTGGATTTTTCAGGAACATCCGTGCCAAGGCAATCCGTTGCTGCTGGCCGCCAGACAGCATCAAGGCATCGCTGTCATAGCCATCCGGTAACTGTAAAATCTGCTCATGAATCGAGGCTTTTTCTGCCGCTTCAATTACATCCTCCATTGAGGCAGTAGTTTTGCCGTAGCGGATATTGTCAAAGATGGTGCCCTGAAAAATATGGTTTTTTTGCAAGACCAGACCAATATGATCGCGTAGATATTGGGTGTCATAATCTTTCAGATTAATGCCATCCAGTTTGATCTGGCCTTGCTGCGGTTCATAAAATTTATCCAGCAGACTGATCAGGGTGGATTTTCCGGCACCCGATAAGCCCACCAAGGCGGTAATTTTATTGGGGCGAATTTCTATATCAATATCTTTCAGAGCATGGTGGCCGTTTGGATAATAAAAATTCACGCCACTGAGTTCAAACTTGCCTTGGACAACCGGTTTCTGCTGACCGCTTTGTTCAATTTCATCATCGGCTTCCAGAATCTTGAAAAAGCTTTCTGAATAGATCATGGCATCATTCACTTCATCATAAATCCGGTGCAGGGATCGGATCGGGGCAGAGACATTGTTAAATAGCAGCACATGAAACATGATCATGCCGATACTCATCTGGCCATCCAGCACAAAGTAGGAGGTTAGAATAATGATGAGTACAATCCCGATCTGTTCCAGAAAAGTTTTCAGGCCATCAAACAGGAAACTGGTCTGGCGGGTTTTCATCTGATTGTCGGTCAGTTCGCGCTGTAATCCCAACTGCTTTTCCGATTCAATCGATTCGCGGTTAAAGGATTTGATTACGGTAATCGAATTGATGATGCTGAGAATGCCTTGACTCTTTTTCTCCCGGCCATCGCGAAGACTGCGGCGCCAGCCCCCGAGTTTTTGCGCCTGTTTATAGGTCAGCCAGAAATAGATCGGGACAATGGCAGTTGCAACCAGACCGACATAGACATTGGCATAGTACATCAACCCCAAAGCCACAATGGCACTGGTAAATAATGGTAAAATATCAATAAAGAAGATTTGTACCAGACGGGTCAGTGAGCCAATGCCACGGTCAATCCGGGTCTGTAATTTACCGGCCTGGTTATTTTCCTGATTAAAAAATTCTAGACGATATTTTAAAAACTTTTCAATAATCCCTTGGGCCAGATCCTGAGAGACAAAAATCCGCAGTTTCTCTCCATAGAACTTCTGCCCGAACTGGACAAAGGCATTGATAATTTCTTTGCCAAGCAAAATCGCCGAAATCGTGATCAGAATATGCCAGCCTTGCTCCAGTCCTTGACCGGTTTCGAGTAGCGAATTGATGCTGTCGACTGCATATTGCAAGGTAATGGCATTGACCTGTGCGGTGAATGAACCGATCAGGGTCAGAATCAGCGTGGCAATCACCAGCAACCGGTAAGGCTGAACAAAGGGACGAAGTTTCTGAAACAGCTGCCATAAGTTCATAAAAGGATTATTTTTATTGTGAAAATTGAATTCAGTCTAGGCAGGAATTAGGCAAGCCACAAGCATAAATGTTGTAGTCATTTGTGAAGAGCAGTTGTAATCTTTTAGGTCGAATGTCAGTATTTTCATGTGGATACTGGATCTGATTGATATGACGCTCGATTTATTTGCACCCCAGCCGCAAGCCAATGTATTACCTTTTGATGGGGTAGTAGAAGATTATGGCCTGATTTTGGATCAGGAACAAAGCCAGCAGTATCTACAGCATTTTCTCAGTCAGCTGGCCTGGCAACATGATGAAGTGCATTTATTTGGCAAGCACCATGTCACAGGTCGCCAGGTGGTCTGGTATGGCGATGAACATTATCAGTATCGTTATTCTGGTACGCTCAAACAAGCTCAGGTATGGACACCCGGATTATTCCGTTTAAAGCAGCATATTGAAATTCTGGTCGGTCATCCCTTTAATTCCTGTCTGGCCAATTTGTATGAAGATGGTTCGCAAGGCTTGGGTTGGCATAGTGATGATGAGCCGGCTTTATATACAGGTACTTCTCGGGAAAATGTCATCGCTTCTCTGAGTCTGGGAGCCACCCGCAAAATGAGCTTTAAGCATAAAACCCACAATGAGAAAGTCGATGTACTTTTACATAGTGGGCAGTTGATTGTGATGCGAGGTGCGACACAGCAACACTGGAAGCACAGTATCAGCAAAACCAGCAAAGTTTTAACACCACGAATTAACCTGACCTTTCGTTATTTTTATCCTTAAGAAGCATTTTGGAGCATAAAAAAGCACCCTGAAGGATGCTGATTTAAAAAATTTTCAAAACAGATTAAGGCGTGATCCCAGCTGGATGGCGATACCAGCTTTCAATCAACAATGCAGCCGCAATGCTGTCGGCAGAGATTTTCTTGCCACGACCTTGAGCCTGATAATGCCCCAGTTCATCGCGTGCTTCACGGGTGGTCAAACGTTCATCTACCATCCAGGTTTCAATATTGGTCTGATGACGTAAACGGCGGGCAAATTTTCGCGCCCGTGTCGACAGCTCCGATTCACTATCATCCATATTCAATGGCAAACCGACCAGAAATAAATTCGGTTGATGGCTTTTCACGATTTTGAGCAATTCATCCCAGTTGGGAATACCATCTTTCATGGGAAATAAGGGTAGGGGATTGGTACTTGCAATCAGGGATTGTCCAACCGACATTCCCATTTTTTGTGTACCAAAATCAAACGCCATAATGGTTTGTGGCGCGTTTACATCAGGCATGTCCAATCTCGGAAGATAACCAGTTGCGGTCTACGCCCATTTTTCTATAGGCAGCGTCCCAACGGTCGTTATAAGGTAAGTTAAAAATCAGATCCATATCAGAATCGCATATCAGCCAGTCACCACGGGCAATTTCCTGTTCCAGCTGATGCTTGCCCCAGCTGGCATAACCGAGGGCAATCTGATAGCGCCCGACACCTTCATTATGCGCAATCGCATCCAGAATATCTTTGGAGGTGGTAATGCAGACATTTTCACCCACGGCGATGGAGGAATGCCAGGTCGGCTGACCGGTATGCAAGACAAAACCGGCCTCAGGACGTAAAGGACCGCCTTGCAATACCTCATGCGGATTAACATTGTCTGCTTCAATATCAAGATCATTCAGCAATTCTTTAATTTGAATGCCGGCAGGTCGATTGATAATGATGCCTTGGGCACCATCTTCATCATGACGAGCGAGATAAATGACCGTCTGGGCAAAAAAATCATCATTCGCATGCGGCGGTGCAATCAGACAACGATGTGTCAGAAACTGTTTGGTCACCTGAGCAGTTCTCCCAAAGTCAGTATGCTATGCAGTCTGAAAAAGTGAAGCATGGCCTACGGGCCTAATTGTAATCACTCAAACAGCGGCTTTCTTCCTGCTAGTTATCCCATAAAATGCTTAGGCTGACAACTTGGATATGGGGTAAATCAGGCATGAACAGGTTAAGGCCGGTTTTAAAATTCCTTTTAAAAAGACCTTCAGTGATTTTATTTAAATGATGGGAGGTAGTTTTAAGCGTTTTTTATTTATGCTAAAACAGCCAGATAAACCGAGTAAAAACTTACTTAAATTTTAATAAAAAATATTAAATATATTGTAGTGGAATGATAAATAATAACAATAGATCATTCATGGTTAAAAGTAGACTATATATAGTTTCTTGCTTTTAAATAGAATTTATCTGAAAACTAAAGGCAAGTTATTACAATCTCAGCTCATTAATTAAGCTCTAACTATATTTCGATACATAGTTTCTAGTGATTAAAAAATGGTCAATATTACATAACAAACTATAATATTTGTTTATTTATGTAATAAATTTGCGATATATTGTACAGAATATTTCAATTATTATACAAAATATACACATTGAAACCATATTGCTTTGTTTGTAGAATGCAGAAATTTTCATCTTTAATTTATTTTTTTAATGGGGTTGTTATGCATCATATTTTAAAAGGGACTTTAATTTCTGCGCTATTTTCTGTGTCGGTCACTTCACAGGCAGCAGTATTTAGTAGTTATAATGAAGAAGGTAGTTTTTTCCGTAGTCATTTGAATAGCGCTTTATCTGAAAACCTCATTACTCAGTTTAAGGACAAAGCTGATTCAAAGGATGGAGTTTTATATTTACTTGAACAAGCCCGCTTATTACAAGTTAACCATCAATATGAAGAAAGCCGAGATTATTATAAGCAAGCCTTTACGCTGTTAGAAAAACAAAAAAATCGGGCCAAAATTAGTGTGTCCCGAATGGGGTTTAAGGCTCTTGCCATGGTCAGCAATGACTCTGTAGTGCCTTATCTGGTACCAGCACATGAGCAGGTGCTGGCGCATATTTCCCAAGCTAAAAACTATATTTTCTTAAAGGATCTGGAAGCTGCTGCGGTAGAAATGCGCGTGGCTCAGGGCCTCCAGCGTGAAATCGAATTGTTGCACCAAAAAGAACTAGAAAAGAAAAAAGACAAAGTAGCTAAAAACACGGAAGCAGAGAAGAATCTAAGTGTGCTGGATGAAGCTTTTGTCGGTCTGGACCCCATAGCCGGCAAGATTAAGAACAGCTATCAGAATGCCTACGCTTTTTATATGGCAGCCAATTTATGGGAAACCTTGGGTGAATACAATGATGCCTTGGTTGATTATAAGAAAGCTTATGAGTTACAACCAGATAAGCAAATTTTCGAAGACGTGAAACGTCTGGATCAACTGGTCACACAGCATAAGAAGGGTAGTGTTCCGGTGATTGTATTTATCGAACAGGGAATTGTACCGCAAAAGGTGGAAAATAAAATTGATGTCCCTACACCGGGCGGTTTAATCAATATTGCTTTTGCGACCTATGAACCAAGTACCTATGTGATACCAACTAGCCTGAAAGTGAAAGTCAATAATAAAGCTTTACAAGACAGTTATGTGATTAGTGATATTGGTGCTTTGGCCGTCAAGGACCTCAAAGAAAAAATTATGGCGAATGTGAGCAGTCAGGTGCTGCGCGCCACTGCAAAATATGCTGCACAAAAAGAACTTGGTAACCAGTTTGGTGTGTTTGGTCAACTTGCCGGTAACGTCTTAAATATGGCGACTGAGCGTGCTGACTTGCGTGGCTGGAGTACCTTGCCGAGTAATGCCCAGATTGCGCGCTTAAATTTAACGCCGGGCAAACATAATTTACAACTTTCTAGCGGGATTGTATCTAGCTCTCCGGTCACCCTAGATGTGAAAGCCAATCAAACAGTGTTTGTCTATGCCCATCATGTTAATGACAAAATTACGGCTAGTGTAAGCACCATTCCACATTAATCATAAATAAGGGAACAATATGAAACGTCAATTTAGCTTTGCTGTACTTGGTTTAGGGGCGCTGTTCATGGTGGGTTGTACCGCACCGAATGCCTTATCTACCCAAACCAATGCCAATAATGAAATGAGTATCCGCACCATTACCAATAATCCGGTATTAACTACGGAAGTCTTTGTGGAACGTGTGAATATGAGCTTGGTTGGTGATTTAAAGCGTGCTTCAATCGCGATCAAAAACCGCCGTTTTAACAATAAAGATTTTAGCTACAAGATTGTTTGGGTGGATGCACAAGGTGTGGAAGTTAATCCTGAAGGTGCCATCTGGAAGCCGATCCAGTTAACCGGACGTGAAACCAAAGGTGTGCAGTCCTTGGCGCCAAATCCATCTGCTGTTGATGTTGTTGTGTATTTGAAAAAATAAGAGAGACTTGAAATGAACGCAAAATTGATTTTCGCCGCATTGGCAACTACGACACTGCTTAGTGGCTGTGCCTCTACTGGTTCAGTAAGTTATGGTGATGCCCAAGCAGTCGAAACCTTAACCACAGACTTTGGTTCAACTGACTTGCAAATGATTGCAGCCAAAATGGTGGATGACATGTTGATGTTCCCGCCAGTGGTGCAAATGACCCAAAACCGCCGTCCGGTCATTGTCCTTGATCGGATTCATAACAAAACCCAGGAACATATCGATACCGAATCGATTACTGACAGTATTCAGAACAAACTAATCAATTCTGGAAAATTTCGTTTTGTTGATATGAAATCGGTGAATGCGGTGGCACAGCAGCTAGCTTATCAAAAGCAAAGCGGTATGGTGAACCAGTCAACAGCAGTACGTGCCGGTGGTCATATTGGTGCCGAATTTATGCTAAATGGCAACTTGTCGAGTATTGTGAAGAATGCCGGTGGCAAGAGTGATGTGTATTACAAGTTCACTTTTAAATTGCAAAACCTGCAAACTGGTATCGTAGAGTGGACTGGCGAGAAAGAAATCCGTAAGGCAGGCAAACGCTCGACTTTTGGTCTGTAATTTCAATGAAGGTCACTGTGCTTTTGGCACAGTGACTGTAGAAGAATATAATATGAAAAAAATATTACTTGCAGGCCTGTTGTCTGGATTGTTGAGCGCTCCGGCCTTTGCAGCCATTAAAGAAGTGGTTAAAGAAGCCAGTGGAAGTGGTCCAACTCAACACCAGGCGATTTCTGAAGCCTTATTAATTGCTGTGCAATCGGTAAATGGTGCTTCAGTTTCTTCCCAAATGAATTATGAAGAGACTGTTTCTGTATCGGTGAATAATCAGGGCTGGAGTTATAACGGTAAAGTTTCACCAGTTTTTAGTGTGGCCAACCAAGGTTCAGGTTCAGTTACCAAATTCCAGGTACTCAGTGTATCCGGAGCAAAAAATAATTACCGTGCCAAAGTTCGCGCACATGTGGTGAAGTTTGAATCGACTGTACAAGACCAGCATTTGCGCAGGATTGCAGTATTGCCATTCCAGATGGCCGAGAAAAATAACCGACTGGCCAATGACACATCTGCCTATGAGTTTAGTCAGGAATTATCCGATACTTTAGGAAATTATCTGGCTCAAAGCGGACAGTTGAGTGTGGTAGATCGTCATTATCTGGATGAAATGCAGTCTGAAAATGCATTCCTGTATTGGGATGGTGCACCGCATGAGCTGGCGCGTATCGGTCAGAAAGTTGGAGCAGACTATTTACTGGTGGGACGAATTAATGATCTGTCTAGTGCCAGCCATCAGCAAATGTATGGTTTGAATGCCGGCGCTGAACAAGTGCGTTTAAGCTGGCGTGTCATTGAAGCCAATACCAGTAAAGTGGTAGCAGCGGGCACTTTCAATCGAACTCTGTCTAATTTAATGACACAGAATATTCTGACCAATAGTTTAAATGACAGTACGGCGGATAAAATTGCTCAGGGCTTAAACCCGGAAATTTTACAGGGCTTAAAATTACAGCCTGTACAGTCTCAGACTGGTCAATCTTATGATTCATCACCGGGCTATGAAATGACGCCAGGTTCAAGCGATCAACCTGTAAAATGGTAAGTTAATATTAGTTCGAATGATTTTTAACACATAAAAAATCTCTGACCTAAATGCAGGGATTTTTTATGTGTCGCTTTACAAGTAGCTCAAGCCTGCTGAAATTTCAGCTGACGTAACTGGCGGGCATGTTGCAAGGTGGTTTCACTAATCTCTACACCGCCTGTCATTCTTGCAAGCTCCTGAATAATTTCATTTTCCTCAAGGTCAATGATTGTGCTGCTGGCAGGATCAGTCTGCTGTTTTTTTACCAGTAGATGCTGATCAGATTGTGCTGCCACTTGTGCCTGATGGGTAATACACAGAATCTGTACATGCTGGGCCAGATCGGCCAGTAAACGCCCGACAATCTCTGCGGTACCACCACTAATCCCGACATCAATTTCATCAAAGACCAATACTTCGGCTTCGGTTTTTTCCGCATTCATGACTTGCATCACTAGCGCAATACGCGAGAGTTCACCGCCTGATGCAACCCGGGCCAAAGGCTGTGCCGGAATGCCTTTATTGGCCGTGAAAAGTAGCTGGATAAAGCTCAGGCCTTCGCTAGATGGCTGTTCCAAAGGCTCAAACTTAAACTCAAAATGCGCTTCAGGCAGTGCAAGCTGTTTCACCTGCTCAGTGAGCTGCTTGGCTAACGGTGCTGCGGCTTCACGGCGAATCTGATCCAGATGTTGGGCTTTATCCAGAAATTCCTGATAAGACACTGCTACCTGCTCAGCCAGTGTTTCCGGATCTTCCAGTTGATGTAACTGTTCCAATTCGCTTTGCCAAGCTTCATATTCTTCTTTCAGTAATTCTGGCTGGGTACGATATTTACGTGCCAGACGATGGAAGATTTCCAAAGTTGAATTTAGTACTTCCATGCGTTCCGGATCAAAACTTTGCCGATCCATGAACTGGCGTAAATTCGCTGCGGCATCTTCAAGTTCGCTTTGTGCATTCAGCAGGGAAGTATAAATCCCGGAGAGCTGCTCACTGCGTCCGGCATGTGACTCCACCCGACGCATAATTGATGCCAGTTCCTGAGTGATATTCTGTTCAGCTTCATCCAGCACATTCAGGCTATAGACACAGTCCTGCATAATGGCTTCATGATGCGAGAGCCGATCAAATTCCTGCTCAATTTCAGGATAATCCGTCTGAACAATTTCTTCCAGTTCTTCGAGTTGCAGCTCAAGGGTTTCCAGACGCTGCTTGCGTGTCGCTTGTGCTTCTAAAGCTGCCTGATGCTGGCGGATATTTTTTTGCCAAGTGCTGTAGGCATCACGTACTGCTTGGGCCGGCGCATAAAAATGATAATAACGATCCAGCCAGTGCTTCGGATAAGGCGGTTCCAGAAGTTGCTGCTGGCTATGCTGGCTATAGAGCTGTACTAGTAAACGCCCAATTTCTTTCAGTTCAGACAGGCTGCTCGGACGTCCATTGATCCAGGCCTTGCTGCGGCCAGTGGCAAAAATCACCCGGCGTAAATGAATTTCACCTGACTCATCATCCAGTTCATGTTCTTTTAACCAAGCGGCTTCAGGACTGTGTTCCTGATAGCTAAAACTGGCAGTGACATCGGCTTTTTCTGAGCCATAACGCACATAATTGGTATCGGTTCGCTCACCCAAACAAGCAGACAATGCATCCAGTAAGAGGGATTTACCTGCACCGGTTTCACCGGTTAAAACGTTAAAACCTTTATCAATATCAATAGCTAGATGTTCAGCTAAAGCAAAATTGATCAGAGTTAAATGTGTCAGCATAAACGCATCCGGGCTGCGAAAAGTTTGATTGAAATAGCCTGATGTCGGATTGGGGTCGCAACATGGCTGTGATTATTATAAATCAGGACGAATCAATTTCATTCTATCTTAAATTTTAACGATTCATATATGCTTATTTCACTGTATTTTCGCAAGAAGCTGACTCAGAAGTATGTTAATTCACTGCTGATTTTCATATTTTTGACATCCCCAATCTTTAAATTAATGACTTAATTGAGCCTGTTTCATAAGAGCACGTGCAAATTGAAACTTAAGCTTATATGTCAGCAAAATACAGGCCAAAATATGCTTCAAATAGCAGAGGTTTAGACGATACAGAATATTTCATCGGCGTCGATAAACTTCGATTGATTAGTTGAGGGTGCACATTTAAACTACAGCAATCAAAATATTACAAAATGCTTTATCTGGAGAAATCGCATGTCAGCTCAGTTTGATCATGTATCGGTACTTAAAAAATCTAATGTATATTTCGGCGGGTTGTGTATTAGTCACATTGTACAATTTGAAGACGGGACCAAGAAAACGTTGGGTGTCATTCTGCCATCAGAAAATGCTTTGACCTTTGAAACACATGTTCCTGAGCGTATGGAAATTGTTTCAGGTGAATGCCGTGTTCAGATTGGCGATAGCGAAGAAAGTGAGCTGTTCCGTGCCGGTCAGTCTTTCTATGTGCCGGGCAATAGCCGTTTTAAAATTGAAACCGATGATGTGCTGGATTATGTCTGCCATTTTGAAGGTTAAGTCCAGATTCAAGATCAGTGCAAACCGGGCAAGAAATTTCAGTGCGAATCGGTTAAACTAATCAGCTATAGAAATCCTGTGAAGTCAGCTTTACGGGATTTTTCTTTTGTATATAACTAATCTAGAGGTCGTTCATGGCAAAACCTGAATATTTTTATGGCGTACATTCAGTGGAGTCATTGTTAGAGCTTGAGCCTGAACGTGTCTTGACATTATTCACTCTCAAAGGACGCGATGATCAGCGTTTAAAGCGTGTACTGGAACTGGCTGAACCGTTTGGGATCAGTGTGCAGCAAGCCAGCCGTGACAAACTGGAGAAACTGGCCGGGCAACCGTTTCACCAAGGCGTGGTCGCTGCGGTACGTGCTCATCCAACCCTGAATGAAAAAGATCTTGAATCATTGTTGAGTGCGAATCCTCAAGCATTGTTATTGGCTCTGGATCATATTACTGATCCGCATAATCTCGGTGCCTGTATCCGTACAGCCGCTGCAATGGGCGTTGAGGCAGTGATTGCGCCACGTGATCGTTCTGCAACTTTAACCCCGACAGCACGTAAAGTGGCTGCTGGTGGTGCGGACAAAGTCAAATTTATTCAGGTGACTAATCTGGCGCGTACTTTGGGTCAAATCAAAGAAGACTTTAATGTGCGAGTCGTCGGTACCATGCTGGATGAAAAAGCGCTGCCGATTCAGGAGTTTGATTTCACCGGTACTGGTGTCTGTGTGGTGATGGGTGCGGAAGATACTGGTCTGCGTCCAATTACGCAAAGCCAATGTGATCAGACCGTGTATATCCCGATGGCAGGTAATCTGCAAAGTCTGAATGTCAGTGTGGCTACAGGTATGGCACTGTATGAAGCCTGCCGTCAGCGTAACCTTTAATTGATGATGGCATTGTCAGACCGTACCCAAGGCTATGTTTTTTTAGTTGTTACCATGTGCATCTGGGGCGGTTTTACCTTAACGGCCCGCCTGAATGCACTTTGGCAGATCAGTGCCTGGGATATTGTGGCCTTGCGTTTTTCTCTGGCCTTCCTGATTCTGATGCCGATCTTGCTCTATCGTAAAGAGGCCGCTTTTTTACTGAAAAAAGAGCCTTTTATTCTGGCGATGATTGGCGGAGTGATTTATTGCCTGTTTGCCTATAGCGCGTTTCACTACGCACCTACTGCCCATGCCGCAATTTTCTTGAATGGCTGTATTCCGATTTGTACCGCGATTATGGCTTTTTTTCTGATGGGACAGGCTTTTGATAAACATACCTGGGCCAGTCTGATCATTATGATCGTAGTACTGTGTCTCATGAGTATGCTGATGTATAGGGAAACTGGTGTGGCCTTTGGAGCAGGAGACGGGCTGTTTTTTATTAGTGCTATACTTTGGGCGATTTTTACCGTTTTATTGCGTAAATATCAGCTAACTGCATGGCAGGCAATGTGTGGTGTCGCGATCTGGTCGGCAGTGGTTTATGTGCCGATTTATCTGCTATTTTTACCGAAAAACCTGAGTGTGCCTGAACCCGAGCATTTACTGTTTCAGACCATTTTTCACGGCATATTTGTGGTGATTATTGCTACTTTAAGTTATGTAGAAGCCATCAAGCGTCTTGGTGCATTTAAGGCAGGCAGTATTACCAATCTTGCACCTTTTATTGCGGCAATTCTGGCTGTACCTTTATTAAATGAAACTTTAAGTCTGGCCATGGTGTGTGGCCTGATGGGTATGGCAGTTGGGGCCTTACAGCCTTGGCGCTGGTTACAGCATCAGGACAGTCTAAGCCGAAAATTAGCAGAACAAAAAAAACAGTCTTAATCAGACTGTTTTTTTTATGCTTCAGCTGGCTGCCATGTTTAAATATTTTTGATGTAATAGTCTGAGATGGGCATAGAGATGATCCAGATGACCATCATTTAGGACAATATCATCGGCCATGGTCTGCTTTTGTTCGCGGGACATTTGGGCAGCAATGATATTGCGAATTTGTTCGATATTCTGGCCGTCACGTTGTGAGGCCCGCTCAATTTGCAGTTCGATGGTGGCGTCAATCAGTAAGGTATGCTGGGTGAGTTCGTGCTGATTGGTTTCAAATAAAAGTGGTGAAACCAGAATGGCATAGGGACTTTGCGCAGCATGTAGTTGCTGGATAATGGAAGTGCGAATTGCCGGATGGGTAATACTTTCCAGGGTCTTGCGTGCTTCAGGAGATTGGAAGATATATTCACGCAAGGCACGCCGATTCAGTGAGCCATCGGCAAGCAGTACCCAATCGCCAAAAGCCTGCTGAATCTGGGTAAGTGCAGGCTGCCCAAGTTCGACCACTTCACGTGCTACCACATCGGCATCGACTACCGTGATCCCTTTTGCTTCAAACCAGTGACTGGCAGCAGACTTGCCACTGCCAATCCCACCAGTTAAACCGAGTACAAATTTCAATTTATTGACCTAAATACACTTTCATAATTTGTTCACCCCAAAGAAAAGCAATCCAGCCGGCAATCGCAATATAAGGACCAAAAGCAAAAGGCTGATTTTCCTTGCGAACTTTTAGCAGAATGATGCCAATAATCGCACCTACCAGGGAAGACAGCAGCACAATTAAAGGCAATAATAATGGACCCATCCAGGCGCCCAAAGCCGCAAGCAGTTTAAAATCGCCATAGCCCATACCTTCTTTACCGGTGATGATTTTAAACAGGTAATACACTATCCATAAACATAAAAAGCCAATGATGTAGCCCCAGATGGCAGAGCTTGGGGAGGTATAGAGTGCATAACTATTGACGCCCAGACCTAGTGCAGCCAGGGGCAGGGTATAACGGTCCGGTAATAACTGGGTATCAAAATCAATAAAGGTTAGGGCAATCAGCACATAAGTCAGGATCAGTCCAAACAGCATTTGCATTGTCGGGCCAAATACTGCTACGACAAGTAGTGCACAAACTGCCGTCAGAATTTCAACCAAAGGATAACGGATGCTGATAGGATTCTGACAGTTCACACACTTGCCACGCAAGATTAGCCAGCTGATAACTGGAATATTCTGGTACCAGCGGATTGGCTGATGACATTTAGGGCAAGTCGAAGCGGGTTTGCTTAAACTTAATTTCGCTTCATCAATCACCGGCTGTTCCGGATGCAAAAACATCTGGCAATCGGTACGCCATTCCTGTTCCATCATCTTGGGAGTGCGGTAGATCACCACATTCAGAAAGCTGCCGATACATAAACTAAAAAGCCCAACTGCGATATACAACGCCGTTGGGTTCTGAATAAAATAAGAAATAATATTACTAAACAAGATATTTAACCTGCTGATTAGCCAACGACTGAACCCATTTGGAAGATTGGAAGATACATGGCAATCACCAGACCACCAACGAGTACACCAAGAACAGCCATGATTAATGGCTCCATCATCGAGGTTAAGCCGTCTACTGCATTATCAACTTCATTTTCATAATGTGTAGCAACTTTATCCAGCATGGCATCTAATGCACCTGACTCTTCACCAATCGCAACCATTTGTACCGCCATAGATGGAAACTTGTTGGTGACCCGCATGGCAAACTGAAGTTGTTGACCGGTCGCGACATCTTCACGGATTTTCATCACGGCATCTTCATACACGACGTTATTGGTAGCGCCGGCAGTGGATTCCAGCGCATCAATCAAGGGTACACCGGCTGCGAAAGTCGTGGCGAGGGTACGGCTATAACGTGCAATAATCGCCTTATACACCAGATCCCCGAAAATCGGTGCCTTGAGCGCTGCTTTATCCAGAAAATCACGGAATTTTTTACTGCGTTTTTTGGCTTCTAAAAATGCTGTAATCGCTATCCCGATACCAATAATTAATAGGAACCAGTATTGCTGGAACCAGTTAGACATGTTGACAACCAGTTGTGTAAAGGCGGGAAGATCAGCACCAAAGCCTTGAAATAGTTCTTGGAATACAGGAACAACCTTAACCATTAAGATGATAGTAACAGCAATAGCTACCACTATGACTGATATAGGGTATTTCATAGCTTTTTTGATTTTTTGCTTGAGCAGTTCGCTTTTTTCTTTATAAATTGCTACACGATCGAGCATAGTTTCAAGAGCACCCGACTGCTCGCCTGATTCAACTAAAGAGCAAAATAAATTATCAAAATACTGTGGATATTTACGCAGTGCTCCAGCGAAAGTGTTACCCCCCTCGACTTCACCTTTAATTCCCAGTACAACTTCACGCATGGATGGATTTTCCAGACCTTCTGCGACAATCTCAAAGCCTTGTACCAGTGGTACCCCGGCTTTCATCATGGTCGCCAACTGTCGGGTAAAAATTGTAATATCCAGTGTTGAGACTTTTTTCTTCATCAAGCCTTCAAGGATATTTTTTTTCTTTTCCCGAATGGTCTTGATGCTGATGCCTTGTTTCCGAAGGGTGACCTTGGCCAGAGCCATATTTTTTGCTGGCAATTCCCCCTTGATCTTTGCCCCTTTACGATCAATTCCTTCATAGCTGAAGATCGGCATCATCTGGCCTTTCTTTACTGCTGCCATACCTTTATCCTTATTTTAGATCAGCGCCTGATCATTCGCTGGTGACACGATTGACTTCCTGTAAAGAAGTCACCCCCTGCATCACCTTGATTAAACCTGATCGGCGTAAATTGTTAAAACCTGCGCGTGCGGAAGCATCGGCAATTTCAAGTGCATTGCCGTCCTCCATAATAATTCTGGAAATTTCGGGTGTTACTTTCATAACTTCATAAATACCCACACGACCCTTATATCCTTCGCGACATTCATTGCAGCCCACCGGTTCATAAATTTGGAACTCAGGTTGCTGCAAGTCGGTTTCGGTAAAACCCATCTCCAGTAAGCTTTGTTTCGGAATATCGGCAGGTTTTTTACATTGTGAACACAAACGACGCGCCAACCGTTGTGCAATGACCAGGTTGACTGAAGTGGCAATATTGAAAGAAGGCACCCCCATATTGCGTAAACGGGTCAAAGTCTCAGGCGCACTATTGGTATGCAGCGTCGACATCACCATATGACCAGTCTGCGCCGCTTTAATCGCAATCTCGGCAGTTTCCAGATCCCGGATCTCACCGACCATCACGATATCCGGGTCTTGACGTAAGAAGGACTTTAGGGCGGCAGAGAAGGTCAGTCCGACCTTATTATTGACGTTGACCTGATTAATGCCTTGCAAGTTAATCTCGACCGGATCTTCCGCCGTTGAGATATTAGTATCTTCACGATTGAGTATATTCAGACCAGTATACAGTGAAACGGTTTTACCGGAACCGGTCGGGCCGGTGATCAGCAGCATCCCTTGCGGTTTGTCCAGTGCCTGCATAAACAACTCTTTTTGTTCTGGTTCATAACCTAGGGCATCAATCCCCAGCATCGCGCTGGATGGATCCAGAATACGCAGTACCAGCTTCTCGCCAAACAGGGTAGGGAGAGAGTTGACACGGAAGTCAATGGCTTTGTTTTTGGATAATTTTAGTTTGATTCGACCATCTTGCGGTACCCGTTTTTCTGAAATGTCCATTTGCGACATAACCTTAAGACGTGAAGACAAGCGGTTTGCCAGCTGTAAGGGCGGGGTTGCAATCTGACGTAGAACACCATCGACCCGGTAACGTACCCGATAGATTTTTTCATAAGGTTCAAAGTGTAGATCTGAAGCGCCCATACGGATCGCATCAATCAGCAATTTATTAATATATTTGACAATCGGTGCTTCTTCACCCTTGTTACTGTCATCCTCTTCTTTATTCGGATCAGCAGATTCGACATCAACATCCAGATCAAATTCTTCATCAAACTCAAACGTGCTTTCTTCAGTAAAATTCTGCTCGATCAGTTTTTCAAGTTTATTGTGTTCAACAATAATGGTTTCAATATTGAGTTTAGTCGAAAAACGGACTGCATCGATCGCTTCGATATTGGTCGGGTTGCTGGTCGCAACATATAAAATACTGGAATTTTTAAAAATCGGCAGGATGCGATACTTGGTAATCAGCTTTTCATCAATCGCATCCCGCAAAATTTGGGCAGGATCATAGGCACTGATATCAAACAGCGGTTCGCCAAATTCAACTGAAATCGTTTCAGCAATGATGGTCGGAGAAAGCTGCTGCTGGTTAATTAACTCAGCCACAATATCGACTTTTTCTTGTTTGGCATGCGCCAACGCACTGCGCATATCTTCAGCCGAGATGAGGCCTTCCTCGACCAAACGACGAATAAATCCGGTAAATCTTGGCGACCCCTGTAATGCTGTCATGCTATAAATGCCTACTCATCAAATTCTTTTAATTGCTATACTAAAATTATACGTTTGTTACGTAAAAATACCATAGCCAAGAGTGCTGCTAGCTTCCTCATCTCCAGTAAAAGCATGAACTGGTTAGAAGAAGTCCACATTTTTTTAAGTGATAACAAAAAATAACCATTTTGGATAGTCTAAACCGAGAATGAGTGATAAGAAAACTATTCTTTTAATTTTCCAATTCCGTGTAGAATGTGCCCAATTCAAAATATGTAAATGAAATAGGTTAATTATGTCGGTTTCGACGATTACCCCTTGGGTGATAGGTAACTGGAAAATGAATCCGGTGCAGGCAGAGGCATTGAGCTTGGTGCGTGGTATTAAGAATTTGCTGGAAACTGCGCCAATTGCCGAAGATCAATGTTATTTAGGTGTGGCACCGATTGCCATTGCCTTAAGTCAGATTCAGGCAGAGCTGTCATCTGCGGTTCGTCCGATTTATACTGTAGCACAAGATGTTTCACGTATTTCAGGAACGGGTGCCTATACCGGTGAAGTCAGTGCTGAATTACTCGCAGACAGCCAAATCCAGTATGTACTGGTAGGTCATTCTGAGCGCCGTGAAATATTTGCGGAAAATACTGATATTTTAAATGCTAAAATCAAAAATGCTTTAAGTGCTGGTTTGACGGTAATTTATTGTGTCGGTGAAAGCCTGGAACAACGTGAAGCAGGGCAGGCAGAAACTGTAGTATTGCAACAAATTTGTGATATCGCTGCTGTGGTTGAATCAGAGCAATGGAAAAATATCGTGATTGCTTATGAACCGATCTGGGCAATTGGAACCGGTAAAACAGCTTCTCCTGAAGATGCACAGGCCATGCATGCACAAATCCGTCAAGGTTTAAGCCAGATTACGGGCTATGGCGAGAGTATGGCGATTCTATATGGTGGTAGTGTCAAGCCGGAAAATGCAGTAGAGTTAGCAGCCTGCCCAGATATCAATGGGGCATTGGTCGGTGGTGCATCACTCAATGCTGAGTCGTTCCATAAAATTGCTCATGCATTTGCAAATACACAATAATTAGGAGTTCAGCATGCAAACTTTTGTGCTGGTAGTACATATTATCTTAGCTGTTTTGATGATTGTCTTGATTTTGGTTCAGCATGGTAAAGGTGCAGATGCTGGTGCCTCTTTCGGCGGTGGTGGTGCAGCGACAGTATTTGGAGCATCGGGTTCGGGTAATTTCATGACCCGTTTGACTGCAATTTTTACTGCACTGTTTTTCGTAACCAGTCTGACTTTGGCGATTTTAGCCAAGCAACAAACCTCGAATGCCTATAGTTTGGGATCGGTTCAGTCTGCGCCGACCACACCTGTACAATCGAATGAAACTTCACCAACTGCACCAGAAACGACCGAATAGTTTTAATTAATCCTTTCTTTTTTTCAGTGATACGACTAGAATGCGTCACAGCTGCGGTGGTGGTGGAATTGGTAGACACGCTACCTTGAGGTGGTAGTGCTTTCGGGCGTGGGGGTTCAAGTCCCCCCTTCCGCACCAACTTATAATCCAGAAATTTAAGTTGGTGTATGCAGCTGAAAAAACTTCTGTTGATGCGGGATGGAGCAGTCTGGTAGCTCGTCGGGCTCATAACCCGAAGGTCGTTGGTTCAAATCCAGCTCCCGCTACCAATCAATCCTTTTAGAAGACGCAAACTTTCAAGAGGCAGCTTAAACCAGTATTAAGCTGAGAAATTTAATTTGCATGTTGTTGCGGGATGGAGCAGTCTGGTAGCTCGTCGGGCTCATAACCCGAAGGTCGTTGGTTCAAATCCAGCTCCCGCTACCAATCTTTTAAAGATGCAAACTTTAAAAGCAGTTTAAGTCTTTTAAACTGAAATGTTATTTGTACGCTGATGCGGGATGGAGCAGTCTGGTAGCTCGTCGGGCTCATAACCCGAAGGTCGTTGGTTCAAATCCAGCTCCCGCTACCATTTTAAATGGTTTGGTAAGTGTTATTTATAGATCTAGTTGATGGCCTGTCGGGCTCAACCCTCTATAAACTGGCGAAGGTTGTTGGTTTACATCCGGCTCCCACTACCAATTTTTCAGTGACAGATGACAAATATGCAGAATGATGTGGTTTTGATTGAAAAGTTCTCATCTTTTGTATATAATTTTTGCACGTTGATGCGGGATGGAGCAGTCTGGTAGCTCGTCGGGCTCATAACCCGAAGGTCGTTGGTTCAAATCCAGCTCCCGCTACCAAGTTTCTAAAAAGAGGCTCACAACAAGGTGGGCCTTTTTGCACAGTGGGATTTGAAAAAATCTTAAATTGTGCATTAATTGGGGCGATTTACGCCCTTTTTTATTGGCTATCGTGTAGTGTCGACATTATTTGGTCAAATCTCCATGTTTCACTACTACTATAGTTTGTATTGGTTTGTAGTGGTCAAATAGATCATAAAATCGCACCAGATGACGAGAGTAAATGAAGCTATCAAATAAAACTCAAGCACTTCAGGACTTGATTGCACCAGCAGTTGAAGCCTGTAATGTAAACCTTTGGGGGATTGAATTCCTGCCACAGGGTAAATGTTCGTTATTACGTATCTACATCGACAAGCCAGTCGATGAGAGCGTTGCACCAGCAATCAATGAAGATGGTGAAGAAGAGCAGGGGCGTGGTATTGGCGTTCAGGATTGTGTGCGTGTCACGCAGCAAGTGGGCGCAATGCTGGATGTTCATGATCCGATCTCGGGTGAATATTCACTTGAAGTATCTTCGCCAGGCTGGGACCGTCCATTCTTCCAGCTCGAGCAGATGTCAGGCTATATCGGTCATACCGTAGCACTACGTTTGATCAGTGCGGTAGATAACCGTCGTAAATTCCAGGCCAAACTGGTTGCTGTCGATCTTGAAAATGAAATGATTCAGGTTGAAGTAGAAAAGCAACAGGTATTGGAGATCGACAGTCACAATATCGATAAAGCAAATTTGGTCTTCCAAGATTAATTTAATAAATAAAAATTTAACGAATAGGTGACGTATGGCACGTGAAATTCTGACCGTCGTTGAAACGGTTAGTAACGAAAAAGGTGTACCTCGTGAAGCGATCTTTGAAGCGCTTGAGCAAGCTTTAGTTGCTGCGACAAAGAAAAAATTCTACGAAGGAACACATTCGGAAGAAGCACGTTTACGTGTGGAAATCGATCGTAAAACAGGTGACTATCGTACTTTCCGTCAGTGGGAAGTGGTTGCAGACGAAGACCATGAAATGCCAGCTTGTCAGGATGCCATCTCTGATGTCGATCCGGCAAAATGGTCGATTGGCGACATTCGTGAGCTTGAAGTGGAATCGATTGACTTCGGTCGTATTGCAGCGCAAATTGCCAAGCAAGTGATCGTACAGAAGATCCGTGAAGCAGAACGTGCACTTGTAGCCGATGCTTACGAATCGAAAGTCGGCGAGCTGATCTACGGTGAAGTGAAAAAACAAACCAAAGACGGCTTTATCATTGACCTAGGTGACAATGCTGAAGCATATCTTGCTCGTGAAGAAATGATTCCGAAAGAAATCCTTCGTCCGAAGCAACGCGTGAATGCGATTCTATTCAATGTCAACCGTGAAGGTCGTGGGGCGCAGTTACAACTGTCACGTGCTAAACCGGATATGCTGATTGCATTGATGAAGAAAGAAATCCCTGAGATTTCTGAAGAAATCATTGAAATTAAAGCGGCGGCTCGCCAACCAGGTGTTCGTGCTAAAATTGCAGTGAAAACTAATGACCACCGTATTGACCCGGTGGGTGCTTGTATTGGTATGCGTGGTACTCGTATTCAGGCTGTACAGCAAGAGCTCAATGGCGAGCGTATTGATGTGGTAGTTTGGTCGGATGATCCTGCGCAATATATCGCAAGTGCATTGGAACCAGCAGATGTATCGAGTATTGTCATTGATGAAGATGCACGTACTGCAGACATCATTTTCGCAACCAGCGATCAGTTGGCACGTGCGATTGGTTCACAAGGTCAGAACGTTCGTCTGGCATCTGAATTGACTGGCTACAAGCTGGACATGATGCTGGAAGAGGAATACTACGCCCGTCAACAAAACGAAGCGCAACAATATTTAGACATGTTTGTTACCCGTCTGGATATCGCGGAAGATTTGGCGATGGCATTGGTAGAAATGGGCTTCACCTCGCTTGAAGAAATTGCTTATGTCCCTGCAGAAACGTTTGATGAAATCGAACTAGATGCGGAACTGGTTGAACTACTGCAAAGCCGTGCGAAAGAAATTGCACTTGCTGATGCATTACAACAGCAAGAGAACATACAAGCGCCAAGTGAAGAACTTGTTGCAATGGAAGGCATGACAGTAGAGATCGCGCAAGCGCTAGCAGCTCGTGGTGTGGTAACAGTGGATGATTTAGCAGATCAGGCGACTGACGATATCGAAGATATTGAAGGTTTGGGTGCTGAGAAAGCAGGTCAACTCATTATGAAAGCGCGCGAATCATGGTTTAACTAGGAGGTAGTATATGACGGACAAGTCGATTAAAGAGTTAGCCCTCAATGTGGGTCGTCCAGTTGAGAAGCTCCTAGAGCAGGTTCGTGAGGCAGGTTTACCACAGCGTAAAGCTGACGATATTATTACCACCGAACAACAAGACAGCTTGACGAGCCATGTGAAAAAGTCACAGGGTTCAGAAAGCCAAGCAGGGCAAATCACGTTGAAACGTAAAACGACTAGTACGGCTAAAGTAGCCAGTACTTCAGGTAAGGCGAAAACGATTAATGTAGAAGTTCGCAAGAAGCATACATTTGTTAAGCCGGATCCAGAACAGATCAAAGCAGAAGCATTGGCGAAAGCCAAGGCTGAGCAACAGGCCAAAGCTGCGCCTGAGCAGAATACAGCGCAAGCTTCTGCTGAAGCTCCAACAACTGGCGTAAATAACGCCAATAAAGCTCTAGAAGCGATGCGTGCTGCTGCAAAGCAAACCAGCGACAAGCAAGAAGTTTCTAAAGCGGCAGTTGTGGTAAAACGCAAATCAACCAACAAGCCGATTGTGAAGCAAGTTGTTAAACCAACTGAAACTGCTGAACAGAAGAAGGCGCGTGAAGCAGAAGCAGCAAAATTGAAAGCTGTTGAAGAAGCTGCACGTCGTAAAGCGGCTGAAGAAGCGCAGCAACGTACGCTTGAACAGATGCGTCAAATGGCGTCTAAGTACACCGCGGAAGATACCACTGCAACCATTCGTGTTGTGGATGATTCTCCTTTGGCTGCCGGCCTTGTTGGTCAGGCATATGAAGACTCTTTTGCCAAAGAAGACCGCGAAATCAAACGTGGTACGAATACGCCGAGCGCGCGTGCACCTAAAAAAGGTGGTCGTCGTGGTCAGGAAGAGCAAAGCTTCAGCAAACAGCCTAAGCGCGGTTTAAAAACTAGCCAGGGCAACAAGCACGGCTTCGAAAAACCTGTGAAAAAACAGGTTTACGATGTTGAAATCGGTGAAACGATTGTCGTTGCTGACTTAGCTGCGAAAATGGCAGTTAAGGTTCGTGAAGTGATTAAATCACTCATGAAAATGGGTGAATTGGTTACTCAGAACCAAGCAATTGATCAAGAAATTGCTGCACTTGTTGTTGAAGAAATGGGCCATAATCCGGTACTGGTTTCTGATACACAAGCTGAAGATAACTTGCTTGAAGCAGCTGAAGAAGCACGTGGTGCGCAATCTACGCGTGCACCTGTTGTTACCATTATGGGTCACGTTGACCATGGTAAAACATCGCTGCTTGACCGTATTCGTCGTGCCAAAGTGGCTGCTGGCGAAGCGGGCGGTATTACCCAGCATATCGGTGCTTATCATGTAACTACTGATAAAGGTATGATTACATTCCTTGATACTCCGGGACATGCAGCATTTACTGCAATGCGTTCACGTGGTGCGAAAGCGACTGATATCGTAGTTCTAGTTGTTGCAGCAGATGATGGTGTAATGCCACAAACTGCAGAAGCAATTGACCATGCACGTGCTGCAGGTACGCCAATCATTGTTGCAATCAACAAGATGGATAAAGAATCTGCTGATCCAGATCGCGTTCTGAATGAATTGACTGTGAAAGAAATCGTACCAGAACAATGGGGTGGTGACGTTCCAGTGGCAATGGTTTCTGCACATACTGGTCAAGGTATTGATGAACTTCTTGATATTATTTCGATTCAAGCTGAACTTCTAGAGCTTAAAGCATCTGAAGAAGGTGCTGCACAAGGTGTTGTAATTGAAGCACGTGTAGACAATAGCCGTGGTGCGGTAACGTCTATTCTGGTTCAAAACGGTACATTGAAAGTAGGTGATCTTGTTCTTGCTGGTTCATCTTATGGTCGCGTTCGTGCGATGACGGATGAAAATGGTCAGCGTATCAAATCTGCAGGTCCTTCGATTCCGGTGGAAATTCTGGGTCTTCCAGAAGCACCAATGGCGGGTGACGAAGTTCTTGTGGTGAGTGACGAGAAGAAAGCACGTGAAGTTGCCGATGCGCGTATGGATCGTGAACGTCAAAAACGTCTTGAGCGTCAATCTGCAATGCGTCTTGAAAACATCATGGCGTCTATGGGCAAGAAAGATGTGCCTATCGTAAATGTTGTGTTGAAAACTGACGTACGCGGTACCTTGGAAGCATTACACGTTGCACTTGCTGAGCTTGCGACTGATGAAGTTAAAGTACGTATCATCGGTTCTGGTGTAGGTGCGATCACTGAGTCTGACGTGACACTGGCTGAATCTTCAGAAGCAGTTCTACTCGGCTTTAACGTACGTGCGGACAACGCTGCGCGTCAAAAAGCAGATGCAGACAGTATCGACATTCGTTACTACTCAATCATCTATCAATTGATTGATGATGTGAAAGCAGCAATGAGCGGTAAGCTTGCACCAGAACATCGTGAAACGATTCTGGGTGTTGCACAAGTACGTGAAGTATTCCACTCAAGTAAGTTTGGTGCGGCTGCGGGCTGTATGGTACTTGAAGGCGTATTGCATCGTAACAAACCGATTCGCGTATTACGTGATGATGTGGTTGTGTTCCAGGGCGAGCTTGAATCTCTTCGTCGCTACAAAGAAGTGGTTGAAGAAGTTCGTGCCGGTATGGAATGTGGTCTTGCGGTGAAAGGCTATAAAGACATCAAAGCACTGGATAAGATCGAAGTGTACGATGTTCAACTGATTAAACGGAGTCTTTAATGGCGGGTAGTCAACGTCTGAAGCGTATGGCGGATACAGTACAACGCGAGTTGTCAGAACTGATCCGTCAGGAGCTGAAAGATCCACGCTTAGGTGGTCTCGTGACCATCTCTGCGGTGAAGGTGAGCCCAGACTTGGGATATGCGGAAGTTTATGTCACTGTGATGGGACGTGAACTTGGCGATGAACAAAGTCAGGAAGCTAATAAAGAAACTTTGGATGTGTTGAACAAAGCATCTGGTTTCTTGCGCCACGAGCTGAGTCGTCGTATCAAAACCCGTATTACGCCTCGTCTACGTTTCCATTACGATAAGACCAATGCATATGGTAACTATATGTTTGGTCTGATCGCTGAAGCAGTGAAGGACTTACCTGAAGCTGAAGCAAAAAAAGATGATGAATAAGTCTTAGGACTAAAAAAGCCACCTTCGGGTGGCTTTTTTTATCTCTCTATTTTGAGATTTGGGAGAACTGGAATCGCTTGCTCAATTAATCTAAATCATCATTGCGATTGATTTTCTTTTCATAAAAGGTACGACGGCGTGAACGCTGCCAAGGCAGGGGGCGTTCCAGCGTTTCCGGCACTTCGCCACTCAAAGAGCGTAACCGCAAATGCAATGCAGCCTGTGCCATCAGATTGGCGGATACCGGCGCAGTAATAAAGGCAAACAGGGTAATCAGCACTTCAGCAAAACCGAAACGGCCATACATGGCAGAGAAAATCATCGCCGCAATTAAAAAACTGCCGAGGCCCAAAGTACTGGATTTGGTCGGTGCATGCAGACGCATGAACAGATCGGGCAAACGCACCATCCCAATTCCGCCGACCAGCATAAAGAAAGCACCAATCAATAGAAAAATCGACACCAGTATTTCTAAAATTAAAGACATTTAAAAACTCCTAGTCGATGACATGGCCAGTAGTGAAATAACGCGCCAAGGCTGCGGTAGAAACAAAGCCCAGCATCGCGACCAAGAGAGCGCCTTCAAACAGAAATGTACTGCTCCAGTAAATACCCAAAATCACCACCAGACAGGTGGCATTCAGAAACAGGGTGTCCAGTGCCAGCAGGCGGTCCACAATAGAAGGGCCGGTAATCAGCCGGATCAGACACAGTAACATGGAGATGGTTACCGCACCCAGACAAATCAATAATGCATAAGGTAGAATTGTCATGCTTTTTCTCCTGATCGTGCATTAAAAATCTCAATGAGCGGGCGTTCATAGCGCTGCTTAATTAGCTCGATTTCGGCCGCTTCATCATCTGTGCTTAAGGCATGCACCAGAATATCACCACGATCCTGGTCAATCCCTGCAGATACCGTGCCCGGTGTGGTGGTAATAATCATCGCCAGCAAGGTGTTGACTTCTTCATGTTCGGTGTCTAAAGGCACTCGGAACCATTTTGGATGCAGATTCTTCGTCGATCCTAGCACCAGTTTTGCGACTTTGATATTGGCTACTACAATATCCCAAACTACGACAAAGAACAGGTGCAGGGCAGGAGTCCACTGGATATTAGGGGTATAGTCAATAAAGGGTTCGACCATACGTGGAATGATCACCGCGAGTAGCAAGGCCATCAGCAGGGTTCCAGCGTCCAGGCTGTGTGCCAGTAAAACCCAGCTCAGTCCTACAATCACAGAAACCAGCGGATGCGGGAACCAGCGTTGAAATAATGATTCAGCCATTAAGGTCCCTCCGCCGGTTTAAGTTGATTATCATCATATTCGGTCTGTTCAATGTGCTGCTGGTCAATCTGGCGTTGCTTGAATTCAGAAATATGTTCACCCTTCAAGGTCGCTTCTGAAATTACATAAGGAATCAGATGCGCATTAGGATCTATCACCTCACCACCATATTTGGTTTCTGGCAAATACTTCGGATCGAATGGCTGGACGCTAATAAACTGACCTTCTGCATCCGGTTTTAACAGCGCGGCTTCATAGACCGAATTGTTTTTGATCTGTTCCGCAGTCTGATAATTATATTGATAAATCGGTCCGGCAAACACCACGTAGGCGGTTAAGCTCGCGAGCAATATATAAATCACCCGGTCATTGCGTGCCGGCGCTTTACTCGGCAGGGCTTCATATTTATGAAACTCTTCAGAATCAAGATCATCTTCAGGTCTGCTCGAACGCCAGAACAGGATAAAACCGACCCGGGTAAAAGCCAGAATACTGAGAAAACTTACCAGCAAAATGGTCAGGATAATAATCATCTGATAATCTGAATTAGCAGAAGCCTGCAAAATAAAGATTTTACCGAAGAATCCACTAAACGGTGGCAGGCCTGCCATCATCAAGGCGATGATGAAATAGACAATCGAAACCAGCTTGTTCTGTTTCATCAGTGGGGCGATTTTAAAATGATCTTTAAATTCGCCACGCTGTGAGGTAATCCAACCCGACAGAATATAAAATGCGGCCGCAATCAGGGTACTGTGTACCAGGTAATATAGCGCACCCGCCCAAGCCGCAGTATTATTCAGGCCAATGGCCACCAAAATCGTTCCGACTGAAGACAGCACCATAAAACCGACAAAACGGCGCAGCCGTTCGGTGCCAATCGCACAGATCACCCCATAGACGGATGTGACCAGGCCAATCACTAGCAGACAGTTCATCAGAATCTGATGGCTATATTCATCATCAAAAACCGTGCCGTTGATCCGCAAAATCGCATAAACCCCGACTTTGGTCATGATGGTAAAGAGCGCGGCAACAGGAGTCGTGGCTACTGCATAGGTTTTGGGTAACCAGAAACCCACCGGCAGCATTGCTGCTTTGATTCCAAACACCACAAACAGCATCAAGCCACCAGCAACCGCCAGTTTATGCTGATCTTCTGCAAGGGTTGGCAGCAAACGGGCCACATCAGCCATATTCAGGCTGCCGACACTGCCATAAATCATCCCGAGTCCAATCAGGAACAGCGCAGACGCCAGCAGGTTAATGGTGACATAGTGAATTCCCAGCTGAAAACGTGCCTTACCTTGTCCATGCAACAGCAGTACATAAGACGCCATCAGCAAAATTTCAAAGAATACGAACAGGTTAAACAAATCACCGGTTAGGAATGCACCAGTCAGACCCATCAGCAGGAAATGCACCATGGCATGGAAATAACGGCCGCGTAAGTCCCATTCTTTGCTGGCATACCAGACCACAGGCAAGGCGAGCGCATAGGTCAACACCAGCATCATGGCCGAGAGCTGATCCAGCACCAGCACGATCCCGAATGGTGCTGCCCATTCGCTGAGGGTGTATACGCTGATTTGGCCCTCGCTGCTGTTTATCAGATAGCTAACGGCAATGATCAGGCCCAAGATTCCCGAGAGATGGCTGATACCACGACGCCAGGGTTGACGCCAGTCCGTGATCAGAGAGCCTGCACCCGGATTTCCCAAAAGTACCAAGGCAAAAGCGGTAAAGGCCGGCAAAAGAATGCTGAAAATAGGAGTATGTTGAGTCCAGAAATTGAGAAGATCAGTCATTAAGGCTCATCCTCACGTGGATCAATCTGGGGGATATCTTCTTTTGAGTCAACGTGGTCTGTTCCTGATTCGTAGCGGCTACGCAGTGCCAGTTGGACAATAAAGGCAGTGGTGGCAAAGCCAATCACGATGGCCGTCAGCACCAGTGCCTGAGGTAGAGGGTCAGTCACATTCGCGGCTTCGGTTAATACTGCAGGCGAATTCATCTGAATCCGGCCCATGGCAAATAAAAACAGGTTGACCGCATAACCAATCATGGCCAAGCCCAATACCACCGGGAAGGTACGGGCACGCAGGATCAGATAAATGCCTGTGGCTGTCAGCAGGCCAATCGCAGAGGCTAATAAAAATTCTAAACTGATCATTCTATTATCCTCTTGGTACGGGGCCAGTCATGCTTGAGTGACGTGAATCGCCCAAGACCGAAATCATCAGCATGGTCGCACCGACAACAGTGACATAGACGCCGACATCAAACAGTGCAGCCGAAGCCAGATGCATTTCTCCAATGATGGGCGGAGAGACATAAATATGTGCACTGGTCAGGAATGGACGTGACCAGAACCAGGCCGCGATTCCGGTCAACCCTGCAATCGTTAAGCCGATCCCGATCCAGATTTCATACAGGCGACCGGATTTGGCGCCAAGCAACTGTTCGGTTTTGTCCTGTCCCACTGCAATATATTGAATAATAAGTGCCAGTGAAGTCACCAGTCCGGCAATGAATCCACCGCCCGGCAGGTTATGGCCACGCAAAAAGATATACAGGCTGACCACTAGCGCGACCGGCAAAATCCAGGATGCAGTAATACGCAACATCAGCGGGGAAGGATTAAAACGATAGGTCAGGCCTTGGGTCATGGTGGTACCATGCGCACGCATGCCATCCATCAAGCTGAGTACACCAATTGCGGCAATCCCCAGGACGGTAATTTCGCCGAAGGTATCGAAACCACGGAAGTCGACCAGAATCACATTCACCACATTGGTTCCGCCGCCCAGAGGAATGGACTGTTGCAGGAAGAACCATGAAATGGAATTGTGATCACGGGTCATGATCAGCCAGGCAATTGCCGCAATCCCGAGACCGCCGCCCAAGGCAATAATGGCATCGCGCCAGCGACGGGTCGGGCTCGATTCATATGGGGTTAACTGCGGCAGTAAAGATAAACTCATCAGGAGCAGAACCGTGGTGACCACATCGACCGTAATCTGGGTCAGTGCCAGATCGGGCGCCGAAAAGCCGATAAAGACCATGGTGACGACCAGACCGACTGCACCGCTAATCAGTACCGCTTTAATCCGTTCATGATGGAACCACAGCAGCATCCAGCAAGCCGAGAATAGCAGTAACCACAAGATAATCGCCAGGGCAGGAGCATGGGTCAGCTCGCGCGTACCCGTACCCACCGCATTGCTGAGTAATGGGAATCCCACCAGGCCGACGGTAAAAATCACAATCCATAATAAATAGCTTTGTAATTTGCCATTTTCAGTGGCACGGCGGAAACGACGTGAATTCAGCAGCAAATTTTTCAAAAATAGATCGAACAGTATCCGGCCCTGTAAGCGGCCCAGTTTTGGATCCAAGTCGATTTCACGTAAGGCGCCACCTTTGGCGAGAGAAAAGTAAAAGATTATTCCGCCGAGCAGAGCAATCACACTCATCAGAAGGGGCAGGTTGAAACCATGCCAAAGCGCCAGATGAGTGCCTTCAAAGGCAAAATTCTGGGTGGTGGCTTGAGTGGTGCTATTGACAATTTTTTCCACCAGAAGAGCGGGCAATAGACCGACTAAAATACATAAAATTGCTAACAAAGTGGCCGGTGCGCGCATACCAAACGCAGGTTCATGTGCATCTTTATTCGGGACCTGCTTGCCTAACGGACCATCGAAAAAGACCCCATGCACCAGTCGAATGGAATAAGCCACCGCAAAAATCCCGGCCAATGTTGCGAAAATAGCGGAGCCGACCATAAGTGGACCACTCAAGCTGGCGACCAGTTCGGTAAAGAACATTTCTTTGGACAGGAAACCATTGGTCAACGGTACACCCGCCATGGATGCTGCCGTGATCATGGTCAGTGTTGCGGTAAAGGGCAGTAATTGCCACAAGCCAGACAATTTACGTAAGTCACGGGTACCGGATTCATGATCGATGATGCCGGCAATCATAAACAGTGCCGCTTTAAAGGTGGCATGGTTAATAATGTGGAAAATCGCTGCTGCAACAGCCAATGGTGAACCAATCCCGAGCAGACACATGATCAGACCTAAATGGCTGATGGTGGAATAGGCGAGCAAGCCTTTCAGGTCTTCCTTAAAAATGGCAAAGAAGGAGGCCATGCACAGGGTAAACAGACCAACAAAGGTCACAATATTATGAAACAGTGCAGCGCCGGCAAAGATCGGGAGCAAACGTGCGACCAGGAATAAACCGGCTTTGACCATGGTGGCCGAGTGCAAATAGGCAGAGACCGGTGTCGGTGCAGCCATGGCATTCGGCAACCAGAAGTGGAACGGGAACTGCGCACTTTTGGTAAAGGCACCAAGTAAAATCAGCAACAAGGTTGGAACAAATAAATGATGGGACTGAATCTGCTCAGTCATCGTCAGGATTTGGTCAAGCTGATAAGTGCCGGTAATTTGACCAAGCAGGACAAAACCGCCCAGCATCGCCAGACCACCCATTCCGGTAATGGTCAGGGCCATACGCGAACCACGTTGCGCCGCTTCGTAATTGCTCCAGTAACCCACCAGCAGGAAAGATGAAATACTGGTCAGTTCCCAGAAAATCAATAAGATAATCAGGTTATTCGACAATGAAATTCCGAGCATCGCCGCCATAAATAGCATCAGCAGGAGATACAGTTTGCTCAGTGAATTTTTTGGATTGAGATAATAATAGGCATAAATATAAATCAGTGTACCAATTCCGCTGATCAGCAAGGCAAACAGCAGTCCCAGAGAATCCAGGCGAAAACTGAAATCGATGCCGAGCTGGGGCAGCCAGGACCAGGTCTGGGTAATCACTGCACCATCAAATATGGCGGGCGCCTGACTCAATAATAATAAGAAACTGCTGAGGCTGACACCAATTGCCCCTAAAGCCGTTACCCCGCGCGAAAATTGCTTCAGCCACGAGACAAGGGTTGTGCCTAATACTAACGGTAACAATATAATAATCGGCAGCACACTCGTATCCATTGTCATGATTTAGGTTTTGACCAACCTAAGGTGAATCTTTATCTTTCAAGGATTACAGGACCACAAGGAGCGACCCAAACTTCTCAATCTTGAAAGCCAAAAGAATATTCAAAAAGAATATAAAACAGTTGTATTGCGCAACTTATAAACGATAGCAAATTCCGATTTTACAATGAAATTCGCAAATAAAACCGATCATATTACAGGATAACAACAACATCAACGTTTTTATGTGGAACTTATAAATTATACGCCGGCTCGGTTTTAACAGGCGCTGCATGCTTAAACAGATCATCCAGAAGTGACCGAAAATTAAGATTAAATTGCAGGCATTGATTGTAAATTTGACTCAAAACAGTTCAATCCTAGTAAAAACAGAATGCTGGAAAAGGCTCCCTTATTGACTCAAACAATCGCGCTTATTTTTTGAATCTGTTTAGAGCGACTGAGGTAGCGTCGGATGGTACTCCTGAGTAAGTAGGGCCAGCAGTTCCTGCTGTTGTTCGGGATTTAACTGTTGCTGAATCATTTGCAATACTGCAAGCGGTGTGATGGGTTCGGTGACCGTTTCCAATAAAGTATCTTCGGGCGAGATATCTTTATTTCGCTGCAGTTCCAGCTCTGCGTAGATCTGATCAAACTGGGTTTTCATACTTTCAAGATGAATGGGGTGCAGCTGTTTATTTTCCAGTTTCAGACATTGAAAGCCTTGCGCCTGTTCCAGTAATTCAGGCCGGTTGCCGGTCGCAATAATCTGCAAGTTAGGAAAAGCCTGATGCAGGCGTGACAGGATCACTGCTGCCATCTCCTGATCCAGTTGATGATCAATTGCATCAATCAGTAAAATACCTGTACCTTCCTGACAAGGGAATAAACTGTTGGGATTCAACAGACAAAGACGCCGCACAATATCGCCCACCAGCGCAATCCAGTTGCGGATACTGTTAGGCAGTTGCTGGAAAGTGAAAGTTTGTTGCTGATAGGTCACCATCAGTTGCAGCTTGGGCTGGTATTTTAAATATATCTGGCTGACTTCTGGCATGATCAGCGACAGGGCCTGTTTTAAAGCGGTGAGATTTGGTGCATGCAGATGTGCCTGGGCTTTCTCGATCTGCCGAGCCAGTTCATCTCCTCGGATATTCTCAGGCTGCTGCAAGGCACGCGCCAAAATCTGGTCCATAATCTTGGCACTTTGCGCATTTTCAATATCACTGATTTCACGAAACCATTCAAAAAAACGAGCAAAGGTGGTGAAAGGAATCGCAGCTATTTCATAAGCATGTGCAGACTGGAGAATGGCCGGGTTATTTTTGCTGAGCAGATTGACTTCATTGGTAAAACGTTCAGCAGGATAATAGGCAATCAGGGGTAAGCCGAGCAGGGGATCGTGCAAGCGGGCTTTGTGATACAGGCTGAGCACGCTTTCAAGCTGTGAGGTTTCTGCTTTGCTAAATCCTAGACCCTGACTGTTTAGGGTCTTGTAGATTTGCCATGAACAGCTTTGTAGCTGGGTAGGCTCAGACTGACTGGATTCTGGCAAGCTGCCCATATCTTCAGGAAAACCGATCCGGATATCAATTTTGGATTGCAGCCGGTTTTGCATGATGTCCTGATCTTGCATCACCAGACCCGCGGCACGGCTGTCGCGATAACGCGCTGCAAACCAGGTCAGTGCCTGATAGCTAAAACGTAAAAGCGTAGTTTTGCCAGTTCCCTGATTGCCCAGAATCAAGGTGACCGGGCATTGCGGATAATTAAACTGGAGCTGAATGTCGGAAAAATGCAGGGTATGTTTCAGTTGAAGCGCTTGGATGTGCATAGATCACCTGTCCTATGAGGTTTACATCCATGCCATGCACCTTAACCGACTGCCTGCCGAAGCGACTGCGGCATTTTGATCTTCAGTTGCTGAATCAGGTCATAAATGTGATGAATATTTAAACTCACTTTAGCACGTGTACAAGCCACGTAAAGTAATCTTAATTCTTCATCACTAATTTTATGATCTTTTTCATTCAGCTTAAACTGATAGTCATCTTCAATATGAACCCGATCCCATTCCAGACCTTTGGCCTTGTGTGCCGTGGAAATAATATAGTCAGCTTGGGCAATCGGGGTGATTTTAGCCAGGGCTTTTTTTAGTGGATCAGTCCCATGTTCGTCCACCAGTTTGACCAGTGGCTTGATGTCACTGCCTTCATTGGTTTCACAGTATTCATGGACATCATGCCAGGAGTTAAACCAGGCCAGTTCCGGTACATCAACCACACGTTTGCCCTGTTTCAGCATGGCGGCCGCATCGACAAAACGATTCAGTTTGACGTGATCGGCTTGCAGACTGACTTTATCGCCACGAACTAAACCCGCTAATAACAATTCCATTGCACGAGCATTGGTCCGGCATAAAATTGCATCGCGCATTTTGGTATGCGGTTTATTCACGACTTTAGAGTCTAATTGCGGATTGCCGAGTAAAGGCACAGTTTCATTTAAGGCACCTAAAATGGCATTGGCATTCAGGGCAATTTCAGGGCCAAAACGAAATGAGGTGGTCAGACGCGATTCTGGTAAGGGTAGTTGCTGCATGGCATTGACTGCACCACGCCAGGCATAGATCTGCTGATGCGCATCTCCGACATAAATCACCTGGGTGCTGCGCTGTTTCAGCAAAATCCCCAGCATTAAGGGATCGGCATCTTGGGCTTCATCGAATAGTACATAATCGGCCGGGATATTCGGCTCGGACAGTGCCCAGAGTTTCAGGTAAATGTCATGACCGATGCCGGCCTGATGATTTGGATCAATCGACTCTAGCCAGCGTCGTTCGACTGCCGGATAAAGTTTCTTCTGTAAAGTCTCGATATCATCCGGATGCAACCAGCTCGGCGCCTGGATATGCCGTGGGGCAGGGTATTGCGAACTGGTCGAGCAGAAATGACCAACAGCATTGGCGACCAAGCTTGCCAGACGCGAAGGCATCAAGACATATTTTTCATAACGCCCACCCATCATGCGGCGCATGGTCATCGGTTCAAGCCGGTATTCTTTGGCAATAAAACTTGGACTCAAGCGTGGCAAGCGCAGTTTGTCGGTGACTCTACGTGGAACACTGCGAAACGCCAGTGAGTGAAAAGTACGGCAATCGACACCCCGGTGAAACTTGGCCTGTGCTTCACTGGCAATGGCCTTGTTAAAAGCCAGATACATGCCACGTCTTTGTGGCATGGCATCACTGATCATTTGCAGGGTCGTGGTTTTACCTGTGCCTGCATAGGCAATGACTTTAAAGGATTTGCCCAGACGTGCGTTATCAATGGCAGTGGCCTGCTCATAGGTCGCGGTCGGTTTTTTTAAATCAGACACAGATGAATTCAAGGCTTAATGCTGACGGTTGGCTTTTTCGACCAGACCGGACAAGCCTTGGCGACGGGCCAGTTCATTTAATACCAATTGCACATCCAGGTCGAAGTAACCCAGCATCACAATGGTATGGAACCAAAGATCTGCCACTTCATAGATCAGATCATTTTTATGGTCTGCCGAAGCATCCTGATCAAAGTCTTTGGCTGCCAGCACAGTTTCAAAGCTTTCTTCACCGACTTTTTCCAGAATCTTGTTCAGGCCTTTATGGTACAACTTGGCCACATAAGAGGAGTCCGGATCGGCCTGTTTGCGTTCTGCCATCATCTGACCCAGATAAGACAGGACTTCGACCTGTTCAGATTGGGCGGTTGACGCTTGCATCGCCAGCGTATGCGGATTCGTGGATTTTTCGCCATAAATCGCAGACGGATCTTTCAACTGTGCATCGACAATTTCCCAGCCCATTGGCGTGAGCTTGCGATAGAAGCATGATTCACGGCCAGTATGGCAGGCAATGCCACCATGCTGTTCAATTTGCAGCACAATCACATCGGCATCACAGTCCAGACGGATTTCATGTACGGTCTGAAAATGTCCTGATTCTTCGCCCTTATGCCATAACTTGTTGCGTGAACGGGAGAAATACACTGCCTGATTTTTTTCGGCAGTTAAAGCCAAGGCTTCACGGTTCATCCAGGCCACCATCAACACACGTCCAGTTTGATGATGCTGGGCAATGGCAGGGACTAATCCTTGTTCGTTAAATTTTACTTCATCGAGCCATTGCGCGTTATTCATAAGGGTTTCCATCATTTCAATCAAAATATAAAAATACGGATAGGAAATATCCGCTGATAGTGTACGTGATCTCGCAGCATTTGCGGCAAAAATCTGTGTTGATCGGGACAGGCTGTGTCGTGGTTTTTTAAATCAGTCCACTTTATTCCAGATCTTGCAAAACTGAGACATAGAAAAGCCGCCCTGTCGGCGGCTCGTATTTCCATTAAATTATCCGTAGGAACAATTACCAGTGTTCGCCCGGGAACAGACGTGCATATGCTTTTTGCACCAAGTTTAATTTTTGTGGTTGGCCCACAGATGCAGTTGAACTTGGGAACAGGTTATAACCAATCGACATCAAGACATTGTTGATATCCGGTGCAATTGAATAGGTAATGGAAGCCAGGCGGCCCAAACCGGTCGCCACTTTTTTCGGACGTTTGACAATTGCATAGGCAATCAGGTCAGCCGCCTGTTCCGGAGAAAGCGTTGGGACATATTTATAAATTTTAGTTGGCGCAATCATTGGAGTGCGCACCAAAGGCATATAGATCGATGTGATTGCGATTTTATGCGAATGCACTTCTGCAGACAGGCAGCGGCTAAAGGCATCCAGCGCAGCTTTTGAAGCGACATAGGCTGAAAAACGGGTGGCATTGGCCAGTACGCCAATCGAACTGATGTTAATAATATGACCCGCGCGACGAATCATCATTTGCGGCAGGATATTCATCACCAGACGCACGGCGCCAAAATAGTTCAGCTGCATGGTCCGTTCAAAATCATGAAAACGATCTACTGACTCGTGTACCGCACGGCGAATCGAACGTCCTGCATTATTGATCAGAATATCAATATGATCGACTGAGGCAATAATCTGTTTGGAAACTTCATCAATCGCTTCCATATTGTTTAAATCACATGGAAAGATTGAGGCTTTGCCGCCTTTGGCTTCAATTTCTGATTTTACTTGTTCTAGGGTTTCCTGAGTACGGGCCACCAGTAAAACATGGGCACCTGCATCAGCCAGTTGATGTGCTGTCGTTAAACCAATACCGCTGGATGCACCGGTAATCAGGACGGTTTTACCTGCAACACGTTTTTCCAGTTGTTTGTGTAGTCTAGTTTTCACGTTTGTTATCCCTAATTTGAAGTCAGCGTTCAAATTATTTTTATTAAAGGTCTATGGCGCTCTAACAGAAGATGAGAGCGAAGGTGAGTCCAGATATGATAACCAATTCTTCAGGAAAATCTATAAATTAAAGTATTGAAATTAAAATAAAAATTAGAGTAATTGCTCTATTTGTGTTCACTCTTTCATTTAACTTTTAACATGAAAATAAAAAGTAAAGCAAGTGGCTGTTTTAGAAAATAAATAAAAAAACCTCACCAAAATGATGAGGTTTCGAAGCGGCTCGGGCACCTTTTTAAACGGCCGCCAGCGCCTGTTCCAGATCGGCAATCAGGTCATCACTATGTTCAATCCCAATGGATAAACGCACCATATCCTCACTGACGCCTGCCGATTTTAACTCTTCGGCATTGAGCTGACGATGCGTAGTAGTCGCCGGATGGCAGGCCAGACTTTTAGCGTCGCCGATATTGACCAGACGGGTGAACAATTGCAGGGCATCAATAAAACGTGTGCCGCCTTCGAGACCATGTTCTACCCCAAAGGTCAGAATGGCAGAAGGTTTACCTTTCACATATTTCTGTGCCAAGGCATGCTGTGGGTGATCTTTCAGGCCGGCGTAATTGACCCATTTCACTTTAGGATGTTTTTGCAGATATTCAGCGACTTTCAGTGCATTTTCGGTATGACGTTCCATACGCAAGCTTAAAGTTTCCAGACCTTGCAGAATCAAAAACACATTCTGCGGACTGATCGCAGCGCCGGTATTACGCAGTGGCACTACACGCGCACGTGCGATATATGCTGCTTCCCCCAAAACTTCGACATAGTTCACGCCATGGTAGCTTGGATCAGGCGTATTCAGGGCAGGGAAACGTTCAGGGTATTTACCCCACGGGAATTTGCCGCTATCCACAATAATGCCGCCAATTGAATTGCCATGACCACCGATATATTTGGTCAGGGAATGCACCACAATATCCGCACCAAAGTCGAAAGATTTTTGTAGTACTGGGGTGGCAACGGTATTGTCGACAATCACCGGTACGCCATATTCATGTGCAATTTTAGCAATGGCTTCCAAATCAATAATATTACCCAGCGGGTTACCAATCGATTCCACAAAAACCAGTTTGGTTTTTTCATCAATCAAGTCATGCAGACTTTCCGGTTGTTCATAATCAAAGAAACGGACTTCAATACCCTGTTTGGGCAGGGTGTGCGCAAAAAGATTATAGGTACCTCCGTAAAGCGTTGACACAGAAGCAATGTTGTCACCCGCTTCCGCAATGGTCTGAATCGCATAAGTAATCGCAGCCATGCCAGAGGCCAAAGCCAGCGCGCCAATTCCACCTTCCAGTGCTGCGACACGTTGTTCCAGAACCGCAGTGGTCGGGTTCATAATTCGGGTATAGATATTGCCCTGAACCTTTAAATCAAAGAGATCGGCCCCATGTTGAGTATTGTCAAAGGCATAAGACGTGGTTTGGTAAATCGGCACTGCCACAGCTTTGGTGGTTGCTTCTGGGGTATAACCTGCATGAATCGCAAGGGTTTCTGCTTTATAACTCATTCTGTTTGATCTTCTTGTTTAAGTTTATGGCTTGAGTGTAGCATTTTCACATATGAGTAAAAGTGCAATTTTATTGAAATAAATATATGAAATATTCATATATCGACCTGGATTTGAGTCGTTTATTTTACTGAAAACAACTGTTTAAAAAAACATCATCAATAAACTTGTAACAATGCATTGAAGTTCATGGCAATGGCTTATGTTTTCGCAGCTTTCTGCGTATAATAGCCGATTATTTTTTCGCTCATTTTTGAGCTGGGGTGGTTGTTTTAACCCCATTTGGTTTTTCAGTTGAGGAGTCCTACGTGGCCCAATATATTTACACGATGAACCGAGTGTCGAAGATGGTTCCGCCTAAGCGCGAAATCCTGAAAGACATCTCCTTATCATTTTTCCCAGGCGCTAAAATTGGTGTGCTTGGTTTAAACGGTGCAGGTAAATCTACCTTGCTTCGTATTATGGCGGGCGTAGATAAAGATTTCTCTGGTGAAGCACGTGCGCAACCGGGTATAAAAATCGGTTATCTTGAGCAAGAACCACCTTTAGATGAAACTAAAGACGTTCGTGGTAACGTCGAAGATGGTTTACGTGAACCGCTTGATGCCTTGGCACGTCTGGATGAAGTCTTTGCTGAATATGCAGCAGAAGATGCGGATTTCGATGCACTTGCGAAAGAGCAAGAGAAGCTTGAAGCGATTATCCAGACTTGGGATGCGCATAACCTTGCGAACCAGATGGATCAAGCAGCTGCAGCATTGAACTTGCCTGCTTGGGATGCAGATGTATCTAAGCTTTCAGGTGGTGAACGTCGTCGTGTGGCGCTGTGCCGATTACTTCTGTCTAAACCAGATATGTTACTTCTAGACGAACCAACGAACCATTTAGATGCTTCATCTGTATCTTGGTTGGAACGTTTCTTGAAAGACTTCCCGGGTACCATCGTCGCTATTACGCATGACCGTTACTTCTTGGATAACGTTGCTGAATGGATTCTGGAGCTTGACCGTGGTATGGGCATTCCGTATCAAGGTAACTACTCTTCTTGGCTTGAGCAGAAAAATGCCCGTTTAGAGCAAGAGAACAAGCAGGAAGAATCTTTTGCTAAAGCATTGAAAAAAGAACTTGAATGGGTTCGTTCTAATGCCAAAGGTCAGCAAAAGAAAAACAAAGCGCGTATGGAGCGTTTTGAAGAGCTTAACTCGCGCGAATTCCAGCAACGTAACGAAACTTCTGAAATCTACATTCCACCTGGCCCACGTCTGGGCAACAAGGTTGTAGAAGTTGAAGGCATCAGTAAATCGTTTGGTGATCGCTTACTGTACAAAGATTTAACGTTCACAGTACCACCTGCTGCAATTGTGGGTATCGTGGGTGAGAACGGTGCGGGTAAAACCACGCTATTCCGTATGATGACTGGCGAACAGCAACCAGATACCGGTACGGTAACGCTGGGTGAATCGGTTAAAGTGGCTTATGTCGGTCAGATCCGTGACACCTTAGATAACAACAAAACCGTTTGGGAAGAAGTTTCTGGCGGTTTAGATATCTTGAAGATTGGTGATTACGAAATTGCATCTCGTGCGTATATCGGTCGCTTTAACTTTAAAGGTCAGGATCAGCAAAAGCGTGTAGGTCAATTATCAGGTGGTGAGCGTAACCGTTTACAACTTGCGAAAATCCTGCAAATGGGCGCAAACGTGATTTTGCTGGATGAACCATCGAACGACTTGGACATCGAAACCTTGCGTGCACTTGAGGATGCCATTTTGGTATTCCCAGGTACTGTGATGGTGATCTCGCATGACCGTTGGTTCCTAGACCGTATTGCAACGCACATCTTGTCATTCGAAGGTGAAACCCCTGAATTCTTCACTGGTAACTATGCTGAGTTTGAAGAATATCGCCGTAAGCGAGATGGTGATGATCTTGTAGCCAAGCGTCAAAAATATCGCAAAATCGGTGTTTAATCATCTCCGACTTTTGTAAATAAAAAAACCAGCCTCAGGGCTGGTTTTTTTATGTTTATTATATGGTGGAGGGTAAATTAGATTTCCCACTCATGATTACATTCACGGCATTTCCATTTCTTTTGTGTTTGCATGAATGCCTGCATTGAAATTTTAAAATCAGGTAGATCTTTATAGAACATAAAACCTGCGATCAAAGAAAGAATAAAGACGATCACAGTCGCAGTCTGTAAAGTGGTACCTGCACCATCGCCAAAAATCCACATCGCGATGCTAATAATGACCAGTAATAATAACAGGAACAGGGCAGGGACCAGAAACATTAAGCTTTTAGGAACCACTGGACGTGGAGCTGCTTGACCTGGCTGGGCCACTGGCATGATTTTCGGGCTTTGACACTTAGGGCAACGATATTGCATTACAACTCCAAAATTCTAAATTACTGATTATTTTATCGGAAGATGCGAAGAAACCGAAATATTGCCCAACATAAAATATACAGGCAATAAAAAACCCAAGTCGCAATGCTTGGGTTTTTTATAAGATGACAACAATATATTATGGTCATCTTGAATATGGCGTCCCTACGGGGATTCGAACCCCGGTTACCGCCGTGAAAGGGCGATGTCCTAGGCCTCTAGACGATAGGGACAATTGAGGCAAATAACACAGCTAAAGCAAGACTTGATTTGGTGGAGTCAAGGAGGATCGAACTCCTGACCTCTACAATGCCATTGTAGCGCTCTACCAACTGAGCTATGACCCCAGTCTGTGTGAGCGCTATATTAGGGATATCGCGCTCACACGTCAACACAAAAATTAATTAAGCTTGATCAACTGCTTCATTTTTCGGCAACTTTAAGCTTTCATTAAGTTTTTCCCAGGCTTTCAGCTCTTTTTTGCTTGGACCACCGACAATTTCCAGCGCATGACGTAAACGTGCAAAGGTTAAATCAGGACCAATGGTCACCATCGTTTGCATTACTGGTGTAGACGCAGTCGAACCGGCAATGGCAATAAAGAACGCAGGCATGAAATCACGTAACTTGATTTCCATTTGCGTCGCCAGATCCATCAAGGTCTGGCTAACCGTGTCGTTATTCCAGGTGAACAGGCTTTCTAAACGCCAAATTGCGAATTGAAGACTTTGACGTACCTGTTCATCCGACAGTTTCTTGCTTTCAAACTGTTCTTTAGACAGAGTCGGGAAGTGGTTAAAATAATGTGCCGACCAGTTCACCGCTTCAGACAGCAGGTTAATACGCGGTTGAATCGCAGCTGCAATTTCTTCTAACTTGGCACGATCCGCTTTCCAGGCCAATAAGGTATCTAGAAGTTCAGCCGGGCTGAGTGCCTTGATCCATTGACCATTTAACCAGTTTAATTTCTCGACATCAAAGATCGGACCACCGAGTGATACACGTTTGATATCAAAATGTTCAATCATTTCAGCCAGAGTGAATTTTTCACTTTCATCTGGCATTGACCAGCCCATGCGACCCAAGTAGTTCAACAAGGCTTCAGGCAATACACCGATGTCTCTATAGTAGTTAATTGAAGTCGGGTTTTTACGTTTAGATAGCTTAGATTTATCCGGGTTACGCAGTAGTGGCATGTGGCAGAGTACCGGCATTTCCCAACCGAAATATTGATACAGCAACTGATGTTTCGGAGCAGATGGAATCCATTCTTCACCACGAATTACGTGGGTGATTTGCATCAAATGATCATCTACTACGTTAGCTAGGTGATAAGTCGGCAGCCCATCGGTTTTTAGTAGAATTTGCATATCTACTTGCGCCCAAGGAATCTCGACCTCACCGCGTAGCATGTCATTGAATTTACATACGCCTTCAGTTGGCACTTTCATACGAATGACATGCGCTTCACCAGCAGCCAAACGACGCTCCACTTCTTCTTCAGAAAGATTTAGACCACGACCGTCATAACGTGGTGACTCACCACGTGCCTGCTGTTCTGCACGCATTTGATCCAGTTCTTCTGCAGTTGCGAAACAGTAGAAGGCATGACCTTTCTCTACCAGTTCCAAGGCATAATTTTTATAGATATCCATACGTTCTGACTGGCGGTACGGCGCATGCGGGCCACCGACATCAGGACCTTCAGACCAGTTCAGACCCAGCCAGCGCAATGAATCCAGGATCATTTTTTCAGATTCAGGCGTTGAGCGCAGTTGGTCAGTATCTTCAATACGAAGAATGAATTCACCGCCATGCTGTTTAGCAAAACATAAGTTAAACAAGGCGATATAGGCAGTACCTACATGCGGAAAACCAGTAGGAGAAGGTGCAATACGAGTACGAACAGTCATAGCCGGATCTAATCTTAGATATAAAATTGCAGCTATTATAGCGAAAAAGCCACATCACTTAATGCTTTATTCAACATTGAATGATGTGGCTTTTAAATCCGGGAATATTCAGCGCTGTTGAGGCTGATTAAGAATGAGCGCTCGAAAAAATACTTTGGACAAAGCGGGTGAAGCGGTAATTCTGTTCTGCAAAGAAATTTTGCGAAGGTGCGACTTTAAATGCAGTCAAGACTTTTAGATTATCTTCTGTTTGAAGTGTTTTTTCAGTTTTTTGTTGCTGAATCGCTTTTTCAATCGGCGAAGTCTTGCTTTCAACAGTGCTTACTGTAGGCTTCGGCAAATCTGTCTTCACAACAACAGCATGACCGAGTTGAATCGAGAACAACATAATCAGGCTTAGGATGCTGGCTGTGAATAATGTAAATTTCATATCCAAACTTCCTCCTTACTTCTGGTTGGTTTTATTTTGTTAAAAATGTTTTTTTAATACTCTGTCTACAATTTAATCACAGTTGATCATAAAGAAGTAGAACCAAGTCACATTTTTTACAAAAGAAATAATATAACTCTGTGGAAAATTACCAAAAATCGTAATTTCCTGTTTTGGTGGCCTATTTTTAACAGACAACTGTGAAGAGAACGTGAAGAACTGTCTTATATTGTAGCAGAAGATTACTTTTCTATCAGAATATGTATCCGAATTTAATTGTTAGAAGATATCTCAAAATCAGAAATAGATTGTAGAAATTATTATAAGTATATGATTGTTATGTTTATTTTTGATTTGTATAGTGCAGGTCATATAAACAATGAGTTACATCAGATGAAAAAAATAATAGCATCCGCAATCTTGACAATTTTAGTGGGAACAGCAGTACAGAATTCCCTTGCCAAAGATTTCCTGAATGTCTCTTATGATCCGACCCGTGAATTTTATCAGGAATATAATGAAGAATTTGGCAAATTTTGGAAGCAGAAAACCGGACAAACGGTTAATTTTAAACAGTCGCATGGTGGTTCAGGCAAGCAGGCGCGCTCAGTGGTCGATGGTTTGCAGGCCGATGTCGTAACCTTGGCCTTGGCCAATGATATTGAAGAAATCGTCAATGCAGGTTTAATCGAGAAAGGTTGGCAAAAAGAGTTTCCGAGTAATTCGGCACCTTATACGTCTACGATTGTATTCTTGGTGCGTAAAGGGAATCCAAAGCAAATCAAAGACTGGAATGATCTGACCAAAGCGGGTGTAGATATTATTACCCCAAACCCGAAAACCGGTGGCGCGCCGCGTTGGATCTATCTTTCTGCTTGGGGTTATGCACTGAAACAGCCCGGCGGTAATGATGCGAAAGCCAAAGAGCTGGTGAAAAAACTTTATCAAAATGTCAAAGTGCTCGACTCTGGTGCCCGTGGTTCACTGACGACGTTTGCCGAGCGCGGTATTGGGGATGTGCTTTTATCCTGGGAAAATGAAGCCTTGCTGGCGACCCAAGGTCTGGGTAAAGACAAGTACGATATCGTTTATCCATCGATTTCAATTCTGGCCGAGCCATCGGTAGCGATTGTCGATAAAAACGTGAATAAAAATGGTACTACCCATCTGGCAAAAGGCTATTTGAACTATTTATATTCACCAAAAGGGCAGGAGCTTGCTGCGAAATATTTCTTCCGCCCGCGGGATGCCAAAGTCGCTGCCAAATATTCGGTTCAGTTCCCGAAAATCCAGACCTTCACTATTGATAAAGTCTTTGGTGGTTGGGCCAAAGCGCAAAAAACACACTTTGTGAATGGGGCGATTTATGACCAGATTTACAATGAAAAAAGATAAGTAAGCGGTAGTCTAAATAAAATAAAGAAAATGGCTAAAGTGTTATCCATTTTCTTTATATCTAATGCATAAAATTCTATATATTAGATATAAGTAGAATAATAAATAGTATTTTTCTTTTAAAAACAGAATATTAATACAGAAAAACCTTTCATTTTATCGTGTTGTGATGTTGTAGGGTGAATTGCGATAAATGATTTTATTTCATATAGTTATATCTAATGAAGATAAACTCTGTGCTGCCATGAAAATTCAATTAAAATCGTTATTTAGTGCTGCCTTATTGGCGACTGGTTTAGGCATGACCGCGACTGCTTCACAAGCAGCAGACCGTCAGTTTCTGAATGTATCCTATGATGCCACGCGTGAATTCTATGATGAATTTAACAAATCATTTGGGGCTTACTGGAAAAACCGCACCGGCCTGGATGTGAATTTCAAGCAGTCACATGGCGGTTCGGGCAAACAGGCACGTTCTGTGGTCGATGGCCTGAAAGGTGATGTGGTGACTTTGGCGCTGGCCAATGACATCGAAGAAATTGTGAAATCTGGTCAGATTCAGCCAGGCTGGCAAAAGGAATTCCCACACAACTCCGCACCTTATACCTCGACGATCGTATTCATGGTACGTAAAGGCAATCCGAAAGGCATCAAGGACTGGAATGACTTAACCAAACCAGGCGTGCAAATTATTACGCCTAACCCGAAAACGGGCGGTTTGCCGCGTTGGGTGTATCTGTCTGCATGGGGTTATGCCGAGAAACAGCCAGGTGGTAATAAAGCCAAAGCACAGGACTTTGTCGGCAAGCTTTATAAGAACGTGAAAGTGATGGATTCTGCTGCACGTGCTTCAATGACCACCTTTGCCGAGCGTGGGATTGGCGATGTATTGCTGACTTGGGAAAATGAAGCCTTGGTCACGCAAAAAACCTTGGGTAAAAACAAGTTTGATATCGTTTATCCATCGATTACGATTTTGACTGAACCGTCAGTGGCGATTGTGGATCGTACCGTGGAGAAAAATGGCAATAAATGGTTAGCAACAGGTTATATCAATTACCTGTATTCACCGTTGGGTCAGGAAATGGCGGCTAAGCATTTCTATCGTCCACGTAATGAAAAAGTATTAGCTAAATATTCGGCACAGTTCCCGAAAATTAAAACCTTTACCATTGATAAAGTCTTTGGTGGTTGGGCCAATGCACAGAAAACCCATTTTGTGAATGGTGCAATTTTCGACCAGATTTATAACAGCAAACGTTAATTGATCTGCCAAGTCATCTGGATTGAAAAAAGCCTCCAAAACCGGAGGCTTTCTTGTATTAGAAAAATGCTAAAACGGTTTTCTCTATGGAAAGTAATATTTATCTACAAAAAGTCGTTTGGAGCTTTGCCTAAACAGGGTGATAATGTGCAGTTAAATTTTTCCCCCTATTGATTGAGTTTTTATGTCACATATTTCTGTATTACTTCACGAAACGATTGATGCCTTGTTGGCGGGTCGCAATACGGGAACTTATGTGGATGGTACCTTTGGCCGTGGTGGGCATACGCGTTTATTACTGTCCAAATTAGATGAAAATGCACGCGTCTATGCCTTTGATAAAGATCCGCAAGCACTGGCTGTAGCGGCTGAACTCGAACAAGAAGATTCACGTTTTAAAATTATTCATGCTAGCTTTGCTGATCTGAAAGATGCCTTGGCTGAACTGGGCATTGAACACGTCGATGGGGTGATGGCGGATCTTGGTGTTTCTTCACCGCAGCTGGATCAGGCTGAACGTGGTTTCAGTTTTATGAAAGATGGCCCGCTGGATATGCGCATGGATAACTCGCAAGGTCCAACCGCAGCAGAATGGCTGACCCAGATTGAAGAAGAAGCGCTGGCGAATATCATTTTTAAATATGGTGAAGAGCGTTATAGTCGCCGTATTGCCAAAGCGATTAAAGCTGCTGGATATATTGATACCACGGCAAAGCTGGCTGAGATTGTAAAAGTAGCACACCCGAAATGGGAAAAAAATAAGCATGCTGCGACCCGTACTTTCCAGGCGATTCGTATTGCTATTAATAAGGAATTAGAAGATATTGAAATCTTCTTGCCTCAGGCCGTTGAAATCTTGAAACCTGAAGCACGTTTGGCGGTGATTAGCTTCCATTCACTGGAAGACCGTTTGATTAAACAATTTATTCAAAAAGAGTCAACGCTTGAAGAGGATTCAGGCTGGGGAATGCCACAACAACAGAAAGATACGCGACGTTTAAAGAAAGTTTCTCGTGTTAAAGCCAGTGATGAGGAGGTTAAAGCCAATCCTCGTTCGCGTAGCGCATGGCTCCGGGTAGCAGAACGTTTAGCTTAATAGGCAGATCATGAAAACGGAAGTGGTTGATAAAAAAACAGAAAAATTGTGGCTGAAAAAAGTTACAATCTATCTCATGCTGATACTGATGGTCTTCATCAGTGCAGTATTTGTGGTATTTCAGGTATTTGAATACCGTCAGGACAACAGAAAGCTGAGTACCTATCTGCGTGAAAGGGATGACCTGAATGCAGAGTGGGGGCGTTTGCTGATTGAGCAGCAAACTTTCGGCGCGACGGCACAGATCGGTACGCGTGCAGTGACACAGCTGCGTATGTATTCACCTCCGGTTTCACAAAGTGTCGTGATTTCCTTACCACAAACTTCAGATGAGAAAAAATAAGGCTAGCGTTCCGACATGGTAGACAAGAGAAAGAAGCAACCGGTACGTAAAAAACAATCGGTCACCGACAAAAATGCCTCAAATGTTTATATCAATCGTTTTTACATCATGTGGGCGGTGGTGCTGCTGTGTTTTGTGACACTGATTTGCCGTGCTTTCTATGTACAGATTATTAATAAAGATTTTTTGCAAAATAAAGCCAATGCCAATATTTTAAGAACCAATACCATCAAGGCGATGCGTGGCGTGATTTATGATCGTAATGGCATTCCATTGGCGATCAGTACTCCGATCATGAAAATTGTGATTGATCCACGTGATTATTTTGACAATAAAAAACTCTATGACGAGACCATGCTGGCGCTGGAAAAAGAACCGAATAGCCGCAAGCTCAAACGTCAGTTACCCGATAAAAACCTGAATCTGGATGAGCTGGCTGATGCAGTCGGTATGGATCGGGCAGAACTGCGCAAAAAAATGGAAGAACGTCCGCGTTCACGTTATCTGATCCTGAAAAAAGAAGTTCCGCCACAACAGGCCGAACTGATCATGAAACGTAATTTTCAGGGCGTATATACCGAGAAAAACTATAAACGTTATTATCCGCAGCCGCAGCCAAACTCTCAGATTATTGGCTTGACCAATAGCGAAGGCAGCGGCATTGAAGGTCTGGAAATGCAGCTGAATAGCCGTCTTTCCGGAAAGGATGGCGAGCAGCAGATCATTCGCGATAAAAAAGGCAACCGGGTCAAAGAACCTGAAGTGATTAAAGAAGTTGAGCCGGGCGAAAATATTACCCTGAGTATTGACTCACGTCTGCAATATATTATGTACCGTGAGCTGACGGCTGCGGGTGTGGCCAATAATGCCCGTTCAGCCACTGCGATTGCAGTCGATGTGAAAACTGGGGAAATTCTGGCGCTGTCATCATGGCCATCCTATAACCCGAATGATAAAAACAGCCTGCTCAACAAGGATGCCATGCGTAACCGCGGTGCAGTCGATTCTTTCGAGCCGGGTTCGACCATGAAGCCGCTGACAGTCGCGATGGCCTTGGAAAGTGGTAAATATACGGCGAATTCAGTCGTCAATACTACTCCCGGTAGTATGCGGGTCGGAAATCACACCATTCGCGATACGCATAATTATGGCCAATTAACGCTGGGTGGCATCATCCAGAAATCCTCTAACGTCGGTGTGGCCAAACTGGCCTTGTCGCTGCCTTATGAAACCTTGCCGACCTTCTATAAGCGTCTGGGTTTTGGGCAGCGTTCAGCGGTGAAATTTCCAGGTGAAAGTGCTGGTCTGATCCTGCCGCCGAGCAAATGGAATGTATCTGAAGTCGCGACTATGTCCTATGGTTATGGTCTGAACGCAACGGTGCTACAGCTGGCCGATGCCTATGCCATGCTGGCCAATAAAGGCGTGAAAATACCGTTAAGCCTGTACAAGCTGGAAGAACAGCCACAGGGTGAGCAGATGATTGATGCCAAGATTGCCGATCAGGTCTTGCTGATGATGGAAACTGCAACCTTGCCAGGTGGTACGGCGACTCGCGCTACCATCCCAGGTTATCGCGTAGCCGGTAAAACCGGTACTGCACATAAATTGCGTGCCGACCGTAAAGGTTATTCGACCAATGAATACCGTGCATTATTTGCCGGCGTGGCACCAGTCAGTGATCCACGGATCGCCATGGTGGTGGTGGTAGAAAATCCACAAGGCACCTACTATGGCGGTACGGTATCTGCACCGGTCTTTGCCCGTGTGATGCAGGAATCCTTGCGTCTGCTGAATGTCCCTCTGGATAAACCTTTAGAACCTCCCAAAGTCCAGTAAATAGGTGATCAATGTCTATTACATTTCAAGATCTCTACACCCCTCACGATGTCGCTGACTGGATGAAGCAATCCTTTCAGGGCTTCGAGCTGGATAGTCGTAAAGTTAAACTGGGACAAATTTTTATTGCCCTGACCAGTCTGTCACAACCGGAAAAAACTGCTCAATTTGCCCAGAAAGCTTTGGATCAGGGTGCATTGGCTGTGATTTCAGAAACTGAACTGGATGTATCTCCAAATTTGGTGGTAGCAGATGTACGTCATCTGATGGGACAATGGCAAAAGCAGTATTTGCAAGCGACTCAACCTGTTCAAGCTGCTCGAATTCTGGCAGTTACCGGCACCAATGGTAAAACCACGATTTCTCGCTTGGTGGCTGAATTCATCATGCTGCAAGGTAAAGCCTGTGCAGTGATGGGTACCACAGGTAACGGGATTTTACCAAATCTGGAAGCATCTTCGCACACCACTCTGGATGCCTTGCAACTGCAAAATGCCTTGCATGGCTATGCGCAGGCTGGTGCGGAATTTGCCTCGATTGAAGCCAGCTCACATGGTCTGGAACAAGGTCGCTTGAATGGTTGTGATATCGAGATTGCGGGTTACAGCAATTTGAGTCGTGACCATCTGGATTATCACGGAACACTGCAAGCTTATGCGGAAGCGAAATCGGATTTATTCCGGTTTGAATCTTTAAAAGTCGCTGTCATCAATATCGATGATGAGCATGCACAGATCATGCTGGATGCTGCGAAAAATAATCCGGCACAGCCTAAAATTTTGACTTATTCCACCAAGCAAAAAGCGGATTATCAGGTTCAGGATATTCAGTACAGCATTTCAGGTGCGAACTTTAAACTAGAAACTGCTTCTGCTGAATATGTGGTTAACAGTCCATTACTGGGTCATTTCAATATTGAAAATCTGGTCGCCAGTCTGATCATGGCGGAGCAGGCTGGTTTTGACCTGAACAATTTGATTGCAACTGTACCACAGCTTAAAGGTGCGCCAGGTCGCATGCAGGTGCTACGTGATGGTGAGCGCCTGTTTGTGGTGGATTATGCGCATACCCCGGATGCTTTGACCCAGGTTTTGGTGACCTTGAAACGTCATGTTTCACAAAATCTCTGGACTGTTTTCGGCTGTGGCGGTGATCGTGACCGTGGTAAACGTCCACTGATGACTCAGGCTGCTTTAGACGGTTCAGATATCGCAGTACTCACTTCTGATAATCCACGGACCGAAGATCCGGCACAAATTTTTGCTGATATGAAAAATGGCATCGATTTTTCCGGCAAAACCTATCATGAAATTCATGACCGTCGTGAAGCGATCAAGTTTGCGGTTAAACACGCACAGGCGGGTGATATTGTGGTGATTGCAGGAAAAGGGCACGAAAATTATCAGGAAATTGATGGTGTACGTCACTGGTTTGATGACGTGGTCGAAGTGCAAGCTGCGATTGATGCCCAGCATTGCAAAACAGATTCAGCCTATTCAGCGCATTAGGATTCAGATATGCATACCTCAACAACAAGTACTGCGGCGCTGGAGCCGTGGAGCATAGAACAATTACAGCAGGCTACCCAAAGCTACTGGCTGAATGATAAAAAGCCTGCAGGTCAGATCAAGCGGATTTTGACTGATTCACGTGATGCAGAAGCAGGTGATGCTTTTCTGGCGCTGAAAGGCGAGCGTTTTGACGCGCATGACTTTATTGCGCAAGTGGCGGCTCAAGGTTGTGAAATTGCCATTGTCAGCCGTCCGGTGGATGCTGATATTTGCCAGTTGGTGGTGGAAGATACCCGTTTGGCACTTGGACAGTTAGGTGCTTATCGCCGTCAGCAGAATCCTCAACTCAAAGTCATTGCCTTGACCGGCAGTAGTGGCAAGACCACGACTAAAGAAATGCTGGGAAGCATTCTGTCGCGTCTGGCACCGACCTTGGTGACACGTGGTAATTTGAATAATGACCTTGGTGTGCCGGTAATGTTGCTGGAGCTACGTCCTGAACATCAATATGCAGTCATGGAGCTCGGTGCAAGTCATCAGGGTGAAATTGATTACACTTCAAAAATGGTGCAGCCGCATGTGGCGGGGATCATTAATATCGGGACTGCGCATTTAGGTGAATTTGGCGGTCGTGACGGGATTTGCCGCGCGAAATCCGAGATTTATGCGCATATCTCTGAAACCTCAATTATTCCTGCTGCAGATGATTTTGCTGAAGTCATTCGTGCCGCAGTAAGAACTGAAAAAAGCTTAAGTTTTGGTGCTGGTGGTGAAGTCTATGCCAGCGATGTAGTAATTGAAGCTCAATCTTCAAGCTTTACCCTGAATACAGCACAAGGCTCCAAAACAGTTCAGTTGCCGTTTGCCGGTGAGCATAATGTTGAAAATGCGACCGCAGCAGCAGCTTTTGCCCTGGCGATCGGTATTGGTCTGGATGATATCGTGGCCGGTCTGGAACAGGCCGTGGGTGCGAAAGGTCGTCTGAACTTTATTCCGTACAAAGACTATTTATTTATTGACGACACCTACAATGCCAATCCGGGTTCGATGCGTGCAGCGGCTGAAGTTCTGGCGCAGCAGCAGGGCATCCGGGTGATGGTCACCGGCGATATTGGTGAACTCGGTTCATCTGCCGCAATCGAGCATTACAAGCTCGGTCGGGATCTGGTCTCGGTGAAAGGCATTAATTTTGTGGTGGCTGTAGGTGAATTTGCGCCTGCCGCACAAGAAGGTGCTCGTAGTACACAATATGGTAAAAAAATGCAGGCTTTCCTGAATCAGGAGCAGGCATTACCGTTTTTAATTCGTTTGATTGAAACACATCAACCTCAGCCGATGTCATTCCTGTTTAAAGGGTCGCGTTTTACCCATATGGAAACATTGATGGCTGCATTGATGGAGAAACTCTAAATGCTGTTATGGCTCTTTGAACATTTGGCGGGCTTTGACAGCACGTTTCAGGTGGTTCGTTATTTAACTTTACGTGCTTTGCTCAGTGTCTTGACGGCATTGACCATCGGTCTGGTGCTCGGTCCTGTAATGATTCGCAAGCTTCAGGCGCTGAAATATGGTCAGGCAGTCAGCTCGTATGCCCCTGAAAACCATGCTAAGAAAATGGGCACGCCGACCATGGGCGGGGTGCTGATCCTGCTTTCGATTGGTATCTCAACTCTACTCTGGGCAGATCTTTCCAATCCTTATGTCTGGATTGTGCTGGGTGTGATGGTGATTTTCGGTGCCGTTGGCTGGGCCGATGACTGGATTAAAATCCGTTATAAAGACAATGCGGGTTTGCCTGCGAAGAAAAAATTCTTCTGGACTTCAGTTGGTTCTTTGGGTGCTGGTATTGCTTTGTATGTCATTGCACAGCAACAGACCAATCCGGTGCATACCGCGAATATGCTGGATCTGCTGATTCCATTCTTTAAAGACCTAAGCATTCCATTATCGATGATCCCATTGGGCATTGGTTTTATTATCTTTACCTATTTCGTGATTAACGGTGCCTCCAATGCCGTGAACTTGACTGATGGTCTGGATGGTCTGGCAATCATGCCAATCGTGCTGGTTGCTACAGGTTTGGGCGTATTTGCCTATTTGGCCGGTGACGTGCGCTTTGCCAATTATCTGCATATTCCTTATGTAAAATATTCGTCTGAACTGGTGGTGGTCTGTGCTGCCATGATCGGAGCGGGTCTGGCTTTCCTTTGGTATAACGCCCATCCAGCCCAAGTATTTATGGGGGATGTCGGTGCTTTATCTCTCGGTGCAATGCTCGGTACGATTGCCGTCATGGTTCGTCAGGAAATCGTATTTGCGATTATGGCCGGTGTCTTTGTGGTGGAAGCGGTTTCAGTGTTCTTGCAGATTGGTTCATTAAGAATGCGCAATAAACGTGTATTCCTGATGGCACCGCTACATCATCATTATGAAAAGAAAGGCTGGCGTGAAACCCAGGTGGTGATCCGTTTCTGGATTATTACGATTATGCTGGTAGTTTTGGGTCTAATGACCTTAAAATTGCGCTAAGAAATGCATTGGAAAAAGTCGGCGCATGCCGGCTTTTTTATTTTGGAGAAAATGATGAATTTACTCATGTGCCCAGTCTGTCGCCAGCAGTTGAGCTTAAATGAAAGAACATGGCGATGTGAGAATCATCATAGTTACGATGTCGCTAAACAAGGCTATGTGAACCTGCATGTGGTTCAGCATAAGCACAGCAAAAACCCGGGAGATACGCCTGAGTCTGTGCAGGCACGTCGTGCATTTCTCAGCGCAGGTTATTATGCGCCTTTGCAACAGGCTGTCGTGGAAAAGATTCGCGAGTTGCGGATTGAGAATCTTTTAGATATTGGTTGTGGCGAAGGCTATTACACCAATGCCATGCAGGCCGAAGTGCTGCAATGCGTTGGGGTCGATATTGCCAAGAATGCGGTTCAGGTCGCAGCCAAGCTGAATAAAGAGGTGACTTGGGTCGTAGGAACTGGAGCGACTTTACCAGTATTAGATGAGTCGATTGATCTGTGTACCAGCTTATTTAGTCCAATTCCCAAACAGGAAATCCTGCGAGTCCTAAAACCAAAATCTTATTTGATGGTGGTGACACCGGCCCCACAACATTTATATGCTATGCGTGAGGCTTTATTTGAAGAAGTGAAACCACACGAGCCGCAGAAGTTTGTGGAGCAACTGCAAGATGAATTTAATCTGGTTAGTGAGCAGGTGATTGGTGCGCCAATGGTTTTGCCACAGGCTGATTTAAAAAACCTGATTGCCATGACACCCTATGCTTATAAGGCCAAGCCGGAACACCGTTTAGCACTCGAACAGCAGGATCAGTTTGAATTGCTGGCGCAATATCAGATTTATCTGTTCCAAAAGAAATAAAAAATGCATATAAAAAAGCCCTCAACTGAGGGCTTTTTTATATCTTCAGATTACTGGACTTCTTCGATCAGATTTTCCAGTGAGTCTACCCGGTTTGGCTGAAGAGGCTGTTCTTGAGGTGAAGAACCTTCATCATCTGGTAAACGAATCGGTTGATCCGGTAAATCCTCAAAGTCAGTTTCTGTACGTTTCGGGACGACCACAGGTGCAGGACGGTAAAGCGCTGTCGCCAGAGGCGGAGAAGACGGATCATTCTGTGCTTCATCAGCCTGAACCCCCTTGTTGCGATTTACCGGTGCCTTGGCATTGCGGTCTAAACGTACCCATGCTTCCGGCTGGCCTTTTAATGCCTTGCCCATAAAATCGGTCCAGATCGGTAGAGCTGCCACACCACCATATTCACGGCGACCTAAAGTGGTTGGCTGATCAAAGCCTACCCAGGTCACGGTGACTAACTTACCATTGAAACCTGCAAACCAGGCGTCTTTGGCATCATTAGTGGTACCGGTCTTCCCGCCGATATCACCACGACCAATTCTTAATGCAGCACGGCCAGTACCATGCTGAATCACATCACGCAAAATGTTGGCCATGTCATAGGCAGAGCTGGATTTTAAAATACGCTGTGCCTGACGATAATTACTGTCTTCGGCAGAGACTTTAGGTGCAGGCTGTTTTTGCTCTAAAGTTGTATTGTTAATTGCAATTGCTTCGTCATCTGCGGTAATAGGGTCAGTGGCTTGAACTGTTTCTTCTTTTTCATTAATACATGAAATACAGGCATATTCAGGCTTGGCTTCAAAGATGGTATTGCCATAGGCATCTTCAATACGGGTAATAAAGTGCGGTTGGATTCGGTAACCGCCATTGGCAAAGGTAGCATAGCCAGTCGCCATCTGAATCGGGAGGACCTGCGGGGTGCCTAATGCAATAGTATAGTTACGTGGAATCTGACTGTCTTGTAAACCAAAATCCATGAATAACTGACGTGTACGTTCAATCCCGACGGCCTGTAATAAGCGCACTGAGACTGTATTACGTGACAGATAAAGTGCACGACGTAGGGGGATCATGCCCAGATAACGGCCATCCGAGTTACGTGGCGTCCATTTGCCAATGGTAATGGGTGCATCATTGACCATAGTATGCGGCGTCATGCCACGTTCTAAAGCCAGGGCATAAACAAAAGGCTTAATGGTAGAGCCGGGTTGACGCCAGCCTTGGATTGCACGGTTAAATTTCGACTGATAAAAGTTATATCCCCCGACAATGGCTTCAATCGCACCATTATTTGGATTGATGGCAATCAATTGTCCTTGCACATTGGGGATCTGCACCAATGACCAAGAGGTTTTATTTTCATTGGGTCTTAAGCGAACAATGTCTTTGACTTTGACAATCTCGGATGCTTTGCTCGGTGCACCACCTACACTGTTAACGTTTCGAAAGCGACGCGCCCAGGACATACCTGACCAGGGAACAGTCACGCTGCTTCCATCCTGCATGAGTGCTTCAAAACTGGAATTACCCACCTGAGTTACTTGCGCAGGATAGGTGTTGGCATAGGCACGGAACTTGTCGAGGGGTTGATCATGTGCTTCAGCACCACGCCAGCCATGTCGACGGTCATAAGCCTCTAAACCTTCTTGTACCGCTTGCTCCGCATAGGCCTGACGTTCACTATGGATGGTGGTATAAACTTTATAACCAGAATCTACCGCCTGTTCACCAAAGTTTTGTACCAGTTCAGAACGCACCATTTCACCGACATAAGGGAATTTGTTTCGGGTGCTCCGGTCAGGCATATCCAGATTAACCGGTTCAGCAATGGCTTGCTGATACTGGCTCTGGTTCAAATAGCCTAGTTGTAGCATACGACCCAAAATCCAGTTACGACGTTCCAAGGCACGTTTGGGATTGGCGACCGGATTATATCGAGAAGGTGCTTTAGGTAGGCCAGAGATCATGGCCATTTGTGCAATTGAAAGTTCTTCTAAGCTCTTGTTATAGTAAATTTTAGCTGCTGCTGCGATGCCGTAAGCATTTTTCCCCAGGAAAATTTTATTGACATACAGGGTCAGAATTTCTTCTTTACTTAAGTTTTGCTCAATTTTACGGGCCAGAAAAATTTCAGTCAGTTTACGCTTCAGCGTCCGTTCAGGACTAAGGTAATAGTTTTTTGCCACTTGCATAGTAATGGTCGAACCACCGGTCTGTATATCCGAGCCGGTCACCGTCTCACTGAGTGCGCGTCCCAAGCTTTTAAAGCTGATGCCGCTATGCTCAAAAAAGCTGGAATCTTCAGCGGCGAGGAAAGCATGAATAAACTCGGGCGGAATTTGTTCATATTTCACAGGAACAGAAAGCTTGCCTCCATATTCGGCAATTAATTTATTATCCGAACTAAAAACTTGTAAAGGCTTTAATAAAGGGGCCTTTTTAAGCGTAGACATTTCAGGCAAAGATGGGGCAATATAGAGATACATGCCATAGAAACCCATCGGAATTGAGATCAGTATAATGATAATGATCAAAAAAAATGGATGAACAAGGCCTGAACAAGATAGCTTTTTCATAACAAGTAAGTTTTAATAAGAGCTAATGGCGAACTAATTACCGGTCAGTATATCCTGTCGATATCCATATTGTTAGATGAGTTATTGTATCTATATAAAATTATAGACTGGACCAATTGGTAAGTTAGATTGAATTGGGGACAAAAAAATAATAGGAAGTATATTGTGCGCAGGTTATATCGTAAACCAAATAAGGGGTTAATAGGAGTCGATATTAGTTCGACTTCTGTTAAGGTTTTAGAACTTTCTGTAAAAAGTGGCCGTTACTGGGTAGAGAGCTATGCTTTGATCCCATTATCGGAAAACAGTGTTGTTGAAAAAAACATCTTAAACCCAGAAGCTGTCGCTGATGCCCTTGGGCGTGCAATTAATTTGGGTAATACCCAGTCGAATCAGGCCGCTTTTGCGATTCCAACTTCAATGGTCATCACCAAAATCATTGAGATGGATGCAGACATGTCGGATGATGAACGTGAAGTTCAGATTCGTGAAGATGCGGAACAATATATTCCTTTTCCACTCGATGAAGCGAGTCTGGACTTTGAAGTTCTGCCAGACCGCCTTTCCAATCCGAACCGGGTCAATGTGCTGCTGGTCGCGACACGGATCGAAAATGTCGAAGCACGTTCTGAAGTTTTAGAGATTAGCAGTCTAACGCCTAAGATTGCAGATGTAGAAAGTTTTGCGCTGGAAAATGCCTTTAAGGTATTTTCGGACACTTTGCCGATGGGGGTCAATACGGTTGGTATTTTAGACATTGGTCATAGTATGACGACCTTGTCGGTGATGCAGAACAACAAGATTATTTATACCCGTGAGCAGGTGTTTGGTGGCAAGCAATTGACTCAGGAAATTCAGAATCGTTATGGATTGTCTTTTGAAGAAGCTGGACGTGCTAAAAAAACCCGTGCCTTGCCGGATGATTATGATATTGAAGTGCTAGAACCATTTCTGGATGCCGTCGTACAACAGGCAGCCCGTTCATTGCAGTTCTTCTTTTCATCTTCTCAGTTTAATGAGATTGACCATATTTTACTGGCCGGCGGGAATGCCAATATTCCAGGTCTGGCAAAATTATTACAACAAAAACTCGGTTACCGTGTCACGATCGCGAATCCATTTTTGCAAATGGGCTTTTCTCCTCAAATTGATATTAAAAAAATTGAAAATGACGCGTCATCACTCATGGTTGCATGCGGTTTGGCATTAAGGAGTTTTGATTAATGGCAAGAATTAACTTACTTCCTTGGCGTGATGAGCTAAGAATTAAAAGAAATAATGAATTCGTGGCAATCTGCGTGGGGGCGCTGTTCTTAGGATTAGCAGCAGCAGGTTCTACCTGGTTTTATTATGATCACAAGCTTCAGGATCAGGAACAGGCCAATCAGCTGATTCAAAGTACCAACCAGAATCTGGATGTGCAGTTAAAGGCGCTTGAAGGTTTACAAGAACAGCGTAATGCAATTGTTGAACGGATGAAACTGATTCAGGGTCTACAAACCCAACGTCCGATTGCAGTGCATCTGATTGATGAAATTGTGCGGGTGACCCCAAGCAATATGTATATCACCAAATTCCAGCGTATCGGTGATAAGTTTACCATTGAAGGTCGAGCTGAGAGTCCAAATACGGTAGCAGAACTGCTCCGTAATCTGGAAGCTTCATCTTGGTATCGGAATGCCTTTATGAATGCCTTCCTGGTGGCTGAAGAAGCAAAAGAAAAGGCACCGAGCTCGATTATTCCACGTGTGGAAGAATCTTATGGCAGTTTTACTGTAACTGTGGATCTGGATCAGATCGCTCAGCCAGTACTTAACGAAGAACAACAAGCAGTCGCTACAACTACGGGGGCATCATCATGAGTAATGAAGAATTCGATGAGTTCGGCCAAGATGTCGTCGCTGTACCCAAAAATAAAATGACTGTTGAAAAGTTTTTTCAGCAATTCAATACATTAGATCCAAATAACTATGGAAGTTGGCCTTTATCGGTCAAAATTACCTGCTGGATTTTTATTGCCGCGCTGGCATTTGCGGTGATTTATTTTGTCATGATCAGAAGCACGATTGAATCGATTTCACAAGCCAGTGCTCAAGAACAAAACCTGCTGAATGAATTCCGTGAAAAAGAATCCAAATTACGCAACTTACAACAATATCAAATCCAGCTTCAGGAAATGGAAGCCCGTTTTAACCAGCAGTTAGAACAGTTGCCGAAAGAAACTGAAATTCCAGGTCTGGTTGAAGATATTAACCTGAGCGGTGTGAATTCAGGCCTGAAGTTTAAAAATATTCGTCTAGAGCCTGAAATTAAACAAGAATTCTTTATTGAACAGCCGATTGCAATTGAAGCGACTGGGGATTATCACGCTTTTGGCTCTTTTGTCAGCAGTATTGCCGGCTTGTCGCGTATTGTAACGCTGCATGATTTCACCATTACCGGTACTGAAAATAAAGAGAAAAAATCTGAAATTCCAGTCATTGATTATGTGGTAAAAGCCAAAACTTACCGTTATGTCGGTAATGCTGAAGGTGCTGCAGCACAGCCTGAAGCTAATAGTACTACTCAGGGGGCGCAGTAATGAAGAACATTAAAATTACTTCAGCTTTAACACTTGGGTTTTTATTGTTGGGATGCGATTCACGCATTGATGCAGTCAATCAGGAAATGGCTAATATTCGTAATCAGCCACCTTTGCCAATTGAACCGGCTCCTGATTTTATGCCAGTTGAAACCTTCAACTATGCAGCACATCAGATCAAAAGCCCTTTTTTACCAAGCTCTCTGGCTGCTGAACTGAAAATTATGGCGGGGAAACGGGTTTATCCAAACCTATCACGTCAACTGCAACCGCTAGAAAGTTATCCGCTCGAAACATTGACCATGAAAGGCAGTATGCGCAATCAGGCAGGACAAATTCTGGCTTTAATCCAGACGCCTGATGGTGAGGTTGAGCGGATTCAACGTGGTAGCTATATGGGACTTAATCATGGTCGTGTGGTTGGAATTACACCAACACAAATCGATTTGATTGAGATTATTCCAGATGGCCGTGAGGGATATGTGGAACGTCCGCGAAGTTTGGTTCTTATCGGGCCGGCGCCATAAGTTTTAAAGGAATAACAATGAATAAGAGTATTAAAGAATTTATTTTTGGGGATGTTAATACAATGAATCGTGTGTTTCGTCAGTTTTCCATGGGTGCTGTTGCGATTGCGGTGATGCAAGCGGCTAGTGCACAGGTTTCAATGACCAATGTAGTACCCATGCAGCTTCCTGGACAAGGAACTGAGATTCGGGTGATGTTCAATGGTTTGCCACCACAACCACAGGCCTACCAATTAGAATCACCGTCACGTTTAATTCTGGACTTTGACAAGGCACAACAGAATTTAAAACAAAGCAGTATTCCGGTGGCAACACGTGAAGCCAGTTCAGTGGATGTCACTTCGGATGCTCAGCGGGCACGTCTGACGGTAAACTTGACCGAGGCAGGAGCCTTTACGACTCGCGTGGAAGGTAATACCTTTATTCTTAAAATTAACTCGGCAACTCCTGTAGCCATAGCTCAACCTGTGCAGCAACAGTCAGCTCAGGGTATCAGTAATATTGGTTTCCAGCGCGGTGCGCAAGGTGAAGGCCAGGTCGTTATTGATCTGCTAGGAAATAATACTCCTGTTGATGTACAGCAGCAGGGTACCAAGGTTATTGTGCGCACTTTAGGTTCCAAGATTCCGGCTCATTTGACCCGTCGTCTAAATGTAAATGATTTTGCTACACCAGTTTCCAGTGTCGATGCCGTGAATCAAAATGGTTCTGGCGTGATTACGATTCAGTCTGCGGAAAGTTATGAATATATGGCTTACCAGACTGATAACAAGCTGACCATCAGTTTGAAACGTCCGGAAGCCAAGAGCCCATTACGTCCTAAAACAGTTGCTTATTCGGGTAAGAAAATTTCTTTAGATTTCCAGGATATTGAAGTCCGTCGTGTTTTACAGCTCTTGGCCGATTTTACCGATATCAATATGGTGGCCGCAGACAGTGTACAAGGCAATATTACTTTGCGCTTAAAAGAAGTGCCATGGGATCAGGCGCTGGATATCGTACTGAAAACCAAAAATCTGGATAAACGCCGCAATGGTAATGTGATCTGGATAGCACCAGTTGCAGAACTGATCAAGGCTGAAGAAGAAGAAGCTAAGGCTATTAAGCAGAGTGTTGCACTTGCTCCGATCCAAACTGAATATATGCAGCTGAGTTATGCTAAAGCCGCTGATATTGAGAAACTGATTACGCAGAATAAATCTGCACAAAACTCAACTAACTCGTCAAACAATTCCTCTAATACCGCGAATAGTGAAGATAAAGAAAGTTTATTAAGTTCGCGTGGATCTATTTCAATGGATACACGAACTAATACCATTATTGTGAATGATACTCAGCCTTTTATCGATAAAATCCGCAATATGGTAGACTTACTGGATGTGCAGGTGAAGCAGGTTATGGTTGAAGCGCGTATTGTGCGGGCAACGACTGATTTTACCAAAGAGATGGGGGTGAAATGGGGGATTCTGTCTCAAGGGGTTACAAATAATAATCATCTTCTTGTCGGTGGTAGCGATACAACCTTATGGGATTTAAGAACCCCTGAGTTGGATGAAGAATTGGGTGGATGGAAGTATGACATCCAAAGACCAGATAATCTAAATGTGGACTTGGGTGTAACTAGTCCAGGTGCCAGCCGTATTGCCTTTGGTTTGATCAGCCTTTCTGATTTTATGTTGGATCTTGAGCTTTCTGCACTTCAGGCAGATGGCTATGGTGAGGTGATTTCTACACCTAAAGTACTCACTGCGGATAAGCAGAAAGCAACTGTTGCCTCTGGTTCTCAAATTCCGTATCAGTCAGCAGAGGGTGGTGGTGCGAATGCAGTATCTACTACGGAATTTATTGATGCTACGCTAAGTCTGGATGTCACCCCAAGCATTACGCCAGATGGCAAAGTACAGATGGAACTCAATATTACCAGTAACTCACCGGGTAATCCGACACCGACTGGACAGTTGACTATTAACAAAAACCAGATCACTACCAATGTTTTAGTAGATAATGGTGAAACCGTGGTTCTGGGCGGTATTTTTGAGCAGGAAACCCGTAATGGACAAACCAAGGTACCATTTTTGGGGGATATTCCTTATGTAGGGCGTTTATTCCGTAAAGATTTAAAGTCGGATAACAAGCGTGAGCTTCTGATTTTCGTTACACCTCGAATTGTTAATGACAGTGTTTCAAGAAATCATTAATATATTTTGAATTTAACAAAACGAATAGGTGACTCCTTGCCAAGCAAAGAGTTTGAAACCCTACCAAATATTTATTTGGTAGGGCCGATGGGGGCCGGTAAAACAACAGTAGGACGACATCTCGCAGAATTGTTAGGACGTGAATTTCTAGACAGTGATCATGAAATTGAACGTAAAACAGGAGCGACCATTCCCTGGATTTTTGAAAAAGAAGGGGAGCAGGGGTTTCGTGACCGTGAAACTGCTGTCATTAATGACCTTACCTCACGTCCCCATCTGGTTTTAGCCACTGGTGGTGGGGCCATTACTCAGACCTTAAATCGGGATTATCTGAAACAGCGCGGAATTGTTGTCTATCTCTATACGCCGGTTGAAATTCAACTGCAACGTACCTATCGCGATAAAAACCGTCCCCTCCTCCAAGTCGAAAATCCGGAACAAAAGTTACGGGATTTATTGGCAGTCCGTGATCCCTTGTATCGGGAAGTGGCGCATCATATTATTGAGACCAATCAGGGTGCTGCACGAGATCTGGCGCAACGGATTCTCAATCTCATTACTTCTAAAAACTAAGTTCATTGAATAAAGTGGTTAATCAAGCATGCAAACCTTATATGTAGAACTCGGAGAACGTCGTTACCCTATTTTTATCGGGAGCGATCTGGATCCACAGGCCTTATTGGCACCCTATATTCATGGCAAGCAAGTAATGATTGTGAGCAATACTACGGTTGCACCACTTTATTTGCAGCGTTATCAAACGGCGATTGAGGCTCTAGACAAACGTGTTGCGACCTGCATTCTGCCTGATGGTGAAAAATATAAGGATAGCCAGCATCTGAACCTGATTTTTGATGCACTGCTTGAAGCCAGGTTTAATCGGGACTGTACTGTGCTTGCGTTGGGTGGGGGTGTGATTGGAGATATGGCCGGATTTGCTTCGGCCTGTTTCCAGCGCGGAGTGTATTTTATTCAGGTACCGACGACCTTGCTGTCGCAAGTAGATTCAAGTGTTGGTGGAAAAACCGGGATCAATCATCCACTCGGTAAAAACATGATTGGCGCTTTCCAGCAACCTCAAGTGGTACTGGCGGATATGTCGCAGCTTGCTACTTTGCCTGATCGAGAGCTTTCAGCAGGTTTGGCTGAAGTGATTAAATATGCGCTGCTAGGCGATGAGTCATTTCTGGTCTGGCTTGAAGATAATATGGATGCTCTGGCCGCTCGAGATGAACAGTTGCTTGCTGAAGCCGTTTACCGTTCCTGTGCGCATAAGGCGCGGATTGTAGCCAATGATGAGAAGGAGCAGGGGGAACGTGCTTTACTCAATTTAGGTCATACTTTTGGGCATGCGATTGAATCCTACCAGGGGTATGGTGTCTGGCTACATGGCGAGGCTGTTGCCACCGGTATGGTGATAGCTGCGGATCTGTCACAGCGTATGGGCTGGATTTCTCAAGAAGATTTAGAACGTACAAAAAAAATCATTTCTCGTGCCAAACTTCCTGTGGTTTGTCCTAAAATCCCTCTGGATGATTTTCTGGCCTATATGGCCCATGACAAAAAAGTCTTAAATGGACAATTGCGTCTGGTGTTATTAAAGCAATTAGGCGAAGCAGTGATTACCCGAGACTTTGATCTCGAGTTAATGAAACAGGCAATTTTAGCCAGTCAGGCATAGGTTTAGTTTTATGGCAGCATTACATACTCCTTGGCAAAAGATTCAGCATTATTTCTGGCTGGTCTGTGGTGTATGCTGCCTATTTGCTGCCTTAGTTTTTTGGGCGGTGACTGATTCAGATGATGTCGTCGAAATTGAAAAAAAGCCTGAAACTGAAGTTCAGTTGCAGATTCAACCAGAAAAAGTCGCCACAATGACCCATCTTGGTGCACTTTTTCAGGAAGTGAAACCACTGGACCTAAATACGCGTACCGTCGTGAATGCCAGTCATGAGCCGGAATTCCGTGGTACCAAATTTGTCAATGAAGCGAAAAACCAGCACGCCATTGAATTATTTCGTGTGACCAATGAAGCCATTTTAAAAAGTTTTCTTAAAAAACAGTCCGATCGTAAACCTTTTATTTATTTAAGAATCTCGGGTGAAAATCAGCCAGAACAGTATGTATTGTTATATGGTCAATATAAGACGGCGGCGCAAGCCAATCAGGCTTTATCTACACTGAAGTTAAATTTACCGCCCTCAGTCAAGCCTGAAGTTGTAGCAATGCAGCAATATGTCAGTCTGGTCAATAATCTGGGTTCAGAAGAATTGGCCAGTAATCAAAAGCTTTACGAAATTCGTTTGAAAAATGTGCCTTTGCCGAAAGTAGATGAATCGGTACGACTTAGACAGCAGCAAACTCAAACTGAGTCCAAGCCGCGTAGCTCTGATGCGGCGACTACCAGTACCACCATTGTGCGTCGTGATTCATCGGGAAATGTGGTCGATGTACAGAAATCTGAAAGTGCTGTAGAAAGTATACCTCAACCACAAAATAACAATAATCGACCTGCTCAGGGCAGTAATCCGCATCCTCAAAATAATGAGATTAGTGATCCATTTAATTAGTCCGGTCTAAAATAGCGCATCCAAAAAATTACAGAATTAAAAATGAGCGCTTTTGGTGCAAAAAATGCACATTAAAATTAACCCTTAGAGTGCTGTTCTGCGCTAAATCTTTGTCATCTGTATTGTTTTAATTTATGCGCTGTTTGTTGGCATGGAATTTGCTTTATTGGTGCATGAATTGAATTAATCTCCCTGTTTTAGCGCGAAAAATGATTCGATGACACCATATGAATGTCATATTTATTCCAGATTTTTATGTTATTCATGAGCAGAATAAACTTTATTTGTTATGCATTTAGTCTAAAAAAGGACTAGTCTGAAGAAATAAAGAAAAATAGTTTTGCTCTACCAAGACGGTCTTCGAAAGTCCATTAGACGCCAGCGCAGAGAAAAATTTAGATTGTTTAACAGCCTGTTGAGGCTTCGTGAAAGAAGGGTACGCTATGCACATGCCATCGCCTAACAATGTAGCTCCCGCTCAAGGTTTATACCAACCGGATGAGTTTAAAGATAACTGTGGTTTCGGTTTGATCGCCCATATGCAGGGTGATGCTAGCCATGATCTCGTCAAGACCGCGATTCATAGTTTGAGTTGTATGACCCATCGTGGTGGTATTGCCGCGGATGGCAAAACCGGGGATGGTTGTGGCTTGCTCTTGGCGATGCCGAAGAAATTTTTCCGTGAAGAAGCAAAACGCTTAAGTGATACCACTTTAAGTGAAGTGTTTGCTGTGGGGTCGGTGTTTCTAAATCTTGATCCGACACTTGCTGCACATGCCAAACAGGTTTTAAACAAAGAGATTGAAGCTGAAGGTTTAATCGTTTTGGCTTGGCGCGTGATTCCGACCAATGTCGATGCATTGGGTGAAATTGCATTGCAATCGATGCCGGCATTTGAACAGATTATTGTTAACTGTCCAATGGGTGTGACTGAGGTTGAATTTAACCGTAAGTTATTCCTGGCACGCCGTCGTGCAGAACAACTGTTGGTGAATGATACGTCTTTCTATGTCACTACTTTGTGCTCAACGGTGATCAGCTATAAAGGCTTGATGATGCCGGAAGCGATTGCAGATTTTTATACAGATCTGGCTGATCCACGTTTGGAATCACATATTGTGGTCTTCCATCAGCGCTTCTCGACCAATACCTTGCCACGCTGGCCTTTGGCACAACCGTTCCGTTACCTGGCACACAATGGTGAAATCAATACCATTACTGCGAATCGTAACTGGGCCATGGCGCGTGTACCAAAATTTGAAAATCCGTTATTACCGGGTTTAACTGAACTGAATCCAATTGTGAACCGTACCGGTTCAGATTCTTCAAGCCTGGATAACATGCTGGAGATTCTGGTTGGCGGTGGCATGGATCTGTTCCGTGCACTCCGTATGCTGGTTCCGCCTGCCTGGCAGAACGTGGAAACACTTGATGCTGATCTTCGTGCTTTCTATGAATTCAACTCAAAACATATGGAAGCTTGGGACGGTCCGGCTGGTCTGGTGATTCAGGATGGTCGTCATGCGATCTGTATGCTGGATCGCAACGGTCTGCGTCCTGCGCGTTGGGTGATTACCAAAAATGGCTATATCACGTTGGCGTCTGAAATTGGCGTATGGGGTTACCAACCTGAAGATGTGATTTCTAAAGGCCGTGTCGGCCCAGGCCAGATGCTGGTCATCGACACGCAGACTGGCAAGGTACTGGATACGCAAGATGTCAATAATCATCTGAAACGTATGCGTCCATACCGTGAATGGTTACGTGAAAATTCTGTGCGTTTGCAAGGCAGTCCAGAGCTGGAAGAATATTTATGTGATCAAGGCTTAAAAGGTGATGGCCTGAAAGCGGCACAAAAAATGTTCATGGTGACCTTTGAAGAGCGTGACCAGTTATTGCGTCCGATTGCTGAAAGCGGTCAGGAAGCTGTAGGTTCAATGGGTGATGATACCCCAATGGCAGTATTGTCTCGTCAGGTGCGCCATGTGTCGGATTATTTCCGCCAGCAGTTTGCACAGGTGACCAACCCGCCGATCGATCCGCTACGTGAATCGATTGTGATGTCACTGGAAACCTGTTTAGGTCGTGAACAAAACGTCTTTGAGCAAGGGCCTGAGCATGCAGACCGCTTGATCATTTCCAGTCCTGTACTTTCTAATTCGAAAATGCATCAGATCCGTACGCTGGGTCGTGCCGGTTATGAAATTGCAGATATTGACTTGAACTATGCGGAAACCGAAGGTCTGGAAGCAGCGATTGCGCGTATTTGTGAAGAATCTGCACAAGCCATTCGTGATGGTAAAACCTTACTAGTGCTTTCCGACAAGAAAATCCGTGAAGGTTACTTGCCTGCCAATGCCTTTATGATCACCGGTGCGGTGCATCATCACCTGATCAAGACTGGTTTGCGTACCGATGCCAATCTGATTGTTGAAACCGGTTTTGCCCGTGATCCACATCAGTTTGCAGTGCTACTTGGTTTTGGTGCAACGGCAATCTATCCATATCTTGCTTATGACGTGATCAATGATCTGGTTGCCAAAGGTGAGTTATTGGGTGATCCGATTTATGCACAAAACAATTTCCGTAAGGGGATTGAAAAAGGTCTACTGAAAGTTCTTTCGAAGATGGGTATTTCTACGGTTGCTTCTTATCGTGGTGGTCAGTTGTTTGAAGCAGTGGGTTTATCTAATGAAGTGGTGGATAAATGCTTCATCGGTGTGCCAAGCCGTATTCAGGGTGCCACTTTTGTCGATCTTGAAAATGACCAGAAACAGTTGGCGGATATTGCCTGGAAAAACCGTAAACCAATTGATCAGGGCGGCTTGCTGAAATTTGTATTCGGCAAGGAATACCATGCCTTTAACCCGGATGTAATCAACTCGCTACATAAAGCAGTACGTTCGGGTAATTATGCAGACTTTAAAGAATATGCAGAACTGGTGAACAACCGTCCGATCGCAACGATCCGTGACTTATTTAAACTGAAAACAGACAACTCGATTCCAGTCGAACAAGTGGAATCTGTGGAAGAGATCCTACCTCGCTTTGACTCTGCCGGCATGTCTTTGGGTGCACTGTCCCCTGAAGCACATGAAGCGATTGCGATTGCCATGAACACGATTGGTGGTCGTTCAAACTCGGGTGAGGGCGGTGAAGATCCAGCGCGTTACGGTACTATCCGCAACTCGAAAATCAAACAAATTGCATCGGGCCGTTTTGGTGTGACGCCTGCTTATTTAACATCAGCAGAAGTTCTTCAAATTAAAGTCGCGCAAGGTGCAAAACCAGGTGAAGGTGGTCAGTTGCCGGGTGGTAAAGTGAATGGTCTCATTGCCCGTTTACGTTACTCTGTACCGGGCGTTACCCTGATTTCGCCACCTCCGCATCACGACATCTATTCAATTGAAGATTTATCACAGTTGATCTTTGATTTAAAACAGGTTAACCCACAGGCGATGGTGTCAGTTAAGCTGGTTTCTGAACCGGGTGTCGGTACGATTGCGGCAGGTGTAGCGAAAGCGTATGCCGATTTCATTACCATTTCTGGTTATGATGGCGGGACAGCGGCTTCTCCACTTTCTTCAATTCATCATGCAGGTTCACCGTGGGAACTTGGTCTTTCTGAGGCGCATCAGGCCCTTCGTGTCAATGACCTGCGTGGTAAAGTTCGCGTACAGACAGATGGCGGTTTAAAAACCGGTCTGGATGTCGTAAAAGCAGCAATTCTGGGTGCAGAAAGCTTCGGCTTTGGTTCAACCCCAATGATTGCCTTGGGTTGTAAATACCTGCGTATCTGCCACTTGAATAACTGTGCAACCGGTGTAGCAACCCAGCAAGATCATTTACGTCAAGAGCATTATATTGGCGAGCCACAAATGCTGATCAACTTCTTCACCTTTATTGCTGAAGAAACCCGTGAATGGCTGGCAGCACTTGGGGTATCGAGTCTGAAAGACCTGATTGGCCGTACGGATCTGCTGGAAGTTTTGCCGGGTGAAACTGAAAAGCATGCACATCTTGATTTAAGCAAATTGCTGGAGTCGCATCCTGCTGCAGAAGGTAAAGCACAGTACTGCGAAGTACAGGGCAATGCGCCATTTGATAAAGGCATTCTGGCTGAAAAGATGGTAGATGAGATTCTGCCTGCGATTGAAGCGGGAACTGGCGGTGAATATAGCTTTACGATCGGTAACTGTGACCGTTCGATTGGTGCCCGTCTATCTGGTGAAATTGCGAAACGCTATGGCAACCTGAGCATGGAGGCCCATCCGGTGAAAGTTCACCTGAATGGTACTGCGGGTCAGTCGCTGGGTGTCTGGAATGCCGGTGGTCTGCATATCAGCCTGGAAGGCGATGCCAATGACTATGTCGGTAAAGGCATGGCTGGTGGTCGTATCTCGATTTTCCCGCCAAAAGGTTCACCATTCCAGACGCAAAATACCGCGATTATTGGTAATACCTGTTTGTACGGTGCGACTGGCGGTAAGCTATATGCAGCGGGTACAGCAGGCGAGCGTTTTGCAGTACGTAACTCGGGTGCATTTACCGTGATTGAAGGTGCAGGTGATCACTGCTGTGAATATATGACAGGTGGTATCGTGACGGTACTGGGTAAAGTTGGGCATAACTTCGGTGCAGGTATGACGGGTGGTTTTGCTTATGTACTTGATCTGGATAATGACTTCGTTGATCATTATAACCATGAGCTGATTGAGCTGAATCGTATTTCAACCGAAGCGATGGAAGAGCACAAAGCCTTCCTGGGTCGTATCCTGGATGAACATATTAAAGAAACGGGTAGTGCTTGGGCGTACAAGATCCGCCATGAGTTTGACTTCTACAGCCGCAAGTTCTGGTTGGTAAAACCAAAAGCAGCCAACTTGCAAACGCTGTTAAAAACAACTCAAGCTGATCCACAATAATTCCACTACTGCAGAAACATAGGCAGATGTAAGGCAACTGTGAACCCCTTACATCTCCCCACGGAGAGAGACATGGCAGAACGCCTGAATAATGACTTTCAATTCCTGGATGTCGCACGCCAAGATCCAGAGAAAAAAGAGATTGATGTCCGCAAAGCAGAATTTGTGGAAATTTATAAGCCTTATACAGCGGAAATTGCAGCCAATCAGACACATCGCTGTCTAGGCTGTGGTAACCCGTATTGTGAGTGGAAATGTCCGGTACATAACTATATTCCAAACTGGTTAAAACTGGTGTCTGAAGGCCGGTTGTTCCAGGCCGCTGAACTGTGTCATCAGACCAATACCTTGCCGGAAGTCTGTGGCCGTGTCTGTCCACAAGACCGCCTGTGTGAAGGGGCGTGTACCCTGAACGACGGTTTCGGTGCAGTGACGATCGGGAATGCAGAAAAATATATCAACGATACCGCCTTTGCATTGGGCTGGCGTCCAGATATGTCCAATGTGCAATGGACCAATAAGAAAGTCGCAATCATAGGTGCAGGTCCTGCCGGACTTGGCTGTGCAGATATTCTGGTGCGTAACGGGGTAAAACCTGTGGTCTTTGACAAACGTCCAGAAATCGGTGGTTTGCTAACTTTTGGTATTCCAGAATTCAAAATGGAAAAAGACGTAATGAAACGCCGTCGTGAAATTTTCACGGGTATGGGGGTGGAATTCCGTCTGAATACTGAGATTGGTACAGATGTGACCATCGACCAGTTACTTGCAGATTATGATGCGGTATTCATGGGCATGGGCACCTATACTTATATGAAAGGTGGTTTTGCCGGTGAAGATCTGGATGGTGTGTATGATGCACTGGATTTCCTGATTGCGAATGTCAATCGTTGTCAGGGCTGGGAAAAAGATCCGGCTGAATACATCAGTGTTGAAGGCAAAAAAGTCATCGTTTTAGGCGGTGGTGATACGGCTATGGACTGTAACCGTACTTCGATCCGTCAAGGTGCTGAATCGGTCGTCTGTGCCTATCGTCGTGATGAAGAAAACATGCCAGGTTCACGCCGTGAAGTGCAAAATGCACGTGAAGAAGGGGTGAATTTCCAGTTTAACCGTCAGCCGATCGAAGTTGTTGGTGAAAATGGTAAAGTGACCGGTGTGAAATTTATTACTACTCAGCTAGGTGAGCCGGACAGTCGTGGTCGCCGTAGTCCAGAGCCGATTCCGGGTTCAGAAGAAATTCTTCCAGCGGATGCAGTCCTGCTTGCTTTTGGTTTCCGTACCAGCCCAGCAGACTGGTTCACCGATGTAGAAATCAATCTGGACGGTTCAGGTCGTGTCGTTGCCGCTGAGCAGCAACAATACAAATTCCAGACTTCGAATCCAAAAATCTTTGCTGGTGGTGACATGGTTCGTGGTTCTGATCTGGTGGTAACTGCAATCTGGGAAGGCCGTCAGGCAGCTGAAGGTATTCTGGATTATCTAGATGTTTAACAGTTGAAAATTCACTGAAATCATTCAAACAACCCGCTACGGCGGGTTTTTTATTTTTGGATATTGTCTAACTTAAGAGAGGCCATTAAAAAAGATTATAAAAAGTAACAAAACTTTAGAAAATACTGTTTAAAATCAAATTAATTATATAAATTTTAATAAAGAATTGAGGACAAGATATCATGCGTGTATTCAAACAATCTCTTATCGCCTTGATGCTGGCCAGTACCTTGACCCTGAGTGGTTGTGGTTATAATACCTTACAAGTCAAAGATGAAGCAGTAACGGCAGCCTGGTCTGAAGTTCAGAACCAGTATCAGCGTCGTGCCGATCTGGTGCCAAATCTGGTGAATGTCGTAAAAGGTTATGCCGCGCATGAAGAGCAGGTGCTCACAGAAGTCACTCAGGCACGTGCCAATGTAGCAGGCCTCAAAGTCGATCAGGAAGTACTGGAAAATCCTGAATTATTCCAGCGTTATCAGGAAGCACAGTCGCAAATGACCAGTGCTTTGTCACGTTTATTGGCGGTCACTGAAAACTATCCAGACCTGAAAGCCAATCAGCAGTTCCGTGATTTACAGGTGCAGCTGGAAGGTACAGAAAATAGGATTGCTGTGGCACGTAATCGTTATATCACCACAGTTCAGGACTTTAATAGCTACGCACGTCAGTTCCCGCAGGTCATGACGGCAAAAGTAATTGGTATGGATACCAAACCAAACTTCAGTGCCGAGCAAAGTGCTCAGAAAGCTCCAACGGTGTCTTTTGAATAAGTAATATCTGTAGATAAGTGAGAGATCAGATGCCTGAAATACTGCTGAAATACTGTGCTGGGTTGCTCCTCATATTGGGTATGGGGCTAACAACACCTGCTTCAGCAGAAACAGCCACAGCTACGGATACTGAAGAAGTCATCGTGGCGCGTGAAATCTTACAGCCTAAAACTGGTCAAAATGCTCCAGTTCAAGAAACTGGGGCTACAGCAGCGTCGCAGCCACAAATTGCCAATGACATGGCTGAAGGGCAGTTGCAGCGGGACTTACCAAGTCTGAACGAACCGGTCATTGATCAGGCAAATTTACTCAGTCCCACTGAAAAACAGCAACTCAATCAGCGTATTCTGAAACTTTATAATGAAGGCAAAGGGCAAATAGGTGTGGTCATTGTTCCAACCACAGGGCAGGAAGATATTTTTGATTACTCTATGCGTGTCGCTGAGGCCTGGCAGCTTGGCTCGGCTAAACGTGATAATGGTTTATTGATGACCATTGCCATCAATGATCGCCGCATTCAGGTTTTGACCGGTTATGGTCTGGAAGGCGTATTGCCTGATATTGTGGCAGGGCGGATTATCAATGACAAGATCACGCCGTATTTTAAACAGGGCCAATATGCGCAAGGGATCGACTCAGGACTGGCTGAAATAGAACGGATTTTAAATCTTGATCCTGAAATTGCAGCACAGGCAGCAGATGAACTGAAAGAACGTCAGGAACAGGCTTATCAGGCACAAAAAGCCAGTAAGGCGACGTTCAGTAGCGTACTGTTTATTATTGTTGCTGGGGTCGTCGGCTCCATGATTTTTGGCAGAAAACTCAGTGCTGCGACTGCCGCAGTTGCAGGCACAGCTGCCGGTCTGGTCAATGGCATGGGTTTAATTGCCAGTTTTATGATTGGTGCCGGGGTGTTCTTTTTACTGGTCACCTCGCTTGCGCAACTGATTTTACATGCCTTTATGGCAGGTGGTGGCCGTGGCGGCAGTGGTCGTGGTGGTTTTGGGGGCGGCGGCTTCGGCGGTGGCGGTGGTGGATTTGGTGGGGGAGGAGCATCAGGCTCATGGTAACAACGACAGATACGACAGAAATTGTCACGCGGCCGAAGTTGGAAGAACATGCACAGCCGAGTCTTAAGCGCTGGCTCAAGCATTTCTTCTATATGCCGGCAACCAAACGTTTTTTTTCCAAGCAGGATCAGCATGCGATTGCAGTGGCAGTGGAAGAAGCCGAGCATGGACATGTGGGGGAAATTCAGGTGGTGATTGAAGGCTGTCTGCCTTCGCGATCTGCTTATTATCAAGATACGCTTTGTCGGGCCCGACAGTTATTTGCTGAAATTGGAGTTTGGGATACTGAATATAATAGTGGGGTACTGCTCTATTTGAATCTGTGCGAGCATAAGGTTGAAATTGTGATTGATCGGGGAATTAAGAATGCAACGACCCAGCAAGTCTGGGATGAAATCTGTCAAAGCATCATTCAAAATCTGGCTCAACAGGAGTTTACAGAAGGTGTCATTGAAGGTGTAAAGCAGATTGGAGAAGTATTGGATCAATACTATGATCGGAAAATAGATGATTTAGAAGATGAATTAGGGAATAAACCGATAATTCTGGGGTGATTTTAGTTAACTAACTGACAAAATTTGTCAGTTAGTTACACAAAATAAAACATAAGGATTACAAAAATAAAAATATTTTTTTAAAGTGCTGTTTTTTCTCTCAATTTTATTATAATAAAACTTGGCACACTTAGTGCTAAATATAAAATTAAGCTAAATGAGCTTTTTCTTTAGGCTTATAAATGAACAATAAACATTTGTGGAGAATGTTATGAATGCTCAAAAAGGTTTTACATTAATTGAATTAATGATCGTTGTTGCGATCATTGGTATTTTGGCTGCAATCGCGATTCCTGCTTATCAAAATTACTCTAAGAAATCCTCTCAGAATGCATGTTTAGCAGAAGTAAAAGCTTATGCAAATACTGTTTATACAGATATTAATGACCCTAACGTTAGTGCTGCTTCCGCTTTGACTACGGCTAAAGCGGCTTCAGCACCTGTTGGAGCATGTGCATCAGTTACTATCACTGGCGATATCGCAGCTCCTATAGTTGAGGGTGTAATTAAAAATCCATTAGACTCGACTAAGCCTAAAGTTAAGTGTGAACTAGCAAATAATGTTAAATGTACGGCTGGCGTAGCAGCATAAAAAATGAAAAAAACCACACTATTAACTAGTGTGGTTTTTTTATGAGATTTTACAATGGAAAAAATATGTATTTTAGTTTTCTTTTTTCTTTTAGGAATATCTTATTTAATTCCACTTCATTTTAACCCTTGGTTAACATTTATAAGTGAAATTCTAGTTTTTGTAGGTTGTATTTTTTTAACAGTAAATCTTTTTAAAAATAAAAATATTATTTTTCCAAAAATTATTATTCCTATTTTTTTGCTATCATTACTTCCTTTGTTTCAATATTTTTTTGGTCAAGTTTATTTTTTTAGTCATGCAATTTTAAATACCATTTATATACTTACATCATTTTTAATAATTGTGGTTGTCTACAATATAGTAAATGAGCATGAAAATGAAAAAAAATATTTTTTTATAAAACTAAACTGGACGTTTGTTGTAGTTGGTTTAGTTAATACTTGTTTGGCAATATACCAGTGGTTGAATCTGGATTTCAACACATCTTTAGTCACGTCACTTGAAGGCTCACGACCTTTTGCTAACTTTGCACAACCTAATAATATGGCAACTTTTCAAATTATTTCTTTTTTAAGTTTAATATATTTATATTTAAAGCAAAAAATTAATTTTTATTTACTTTTAATTTTATCTATAGTTTTTATATTTTCTATTGCCTTAACTCAATCTAGAACAGCAGTTGTTGCACTTATATCTTTGCTGTTTGCTTTAGTTTTTTTTATAAAAATTATACATATAAAAGTATTGGTTTATTATTTTATTTCAGTTCTTATGTATTTTTTATTCAGTATTTACTTAGTAAATATATCAAATTTTATAGCAAAAATATTTGGATTGAATATTGTTAATATTAGTTCTAGTGTCGAAAGAGGTGTAAGTAGTAGTGGTCGTATAGATTTTTGGATTCAAATGTTCTATGCAATTCTGGAACGGCCTTGGTTTGGTTATGGTTGGAACCAAACAGCACTTGCACAGTATCAAAATATGGATAAATATCCAATTAGTGTTTGGATAACAAGTAGTCATAATTTATTGGTTGATATAATAGTATGGTGTGGAATTCCTATTGGGATATCATTTATTTTATACTGTGTATATTTGATTTCTAGTTCAATATTAAAAATAAAAAAAATAGAGGAACTATTTGCTTTTTGTATGATTTTAACTTTTTTGGTTCATTCAATGCTTGAGTATCCTTTACATTATGCATACTTTCTAATTCCTTTTGGAATTTTTTTGGGATTCATATTATCAGCTAATTCAAACTTAAAATTCTATACCTTTTCTTTTAGATATCTTGGTATATATACTCTTTGTCTAATGGCTGGTTTGTTATTGGTTTGGAAGGATTATTTGCTCTATATTGAAGAAAATCATAGAGCTATTGATCATAGTTTATATACCTCTAATATAGAATTTCAGCAGAAACGAGATTTATATATTTTAGATGAATTAAATTTTAGATTATATTGGATTGCTTTAAATCCAAAACAAAAATTAAGTAAGGAGGAGATTGAGGCTATTGAAAAAATGGTTTCTCTTTATTTAACACATTTTGATTTATATAAGTATGCAAAAATTCTAGCATATAATGGCTATGAAAATAAGGCTCGCTATCATCTACAGTTGATTAAACAATTATATGATGTTGAGCGGTCCTATAAAAATTTGTTAAAATAAAATTTTGTGATTTTGAATGAAATTCACGCTTGCCCTCATCGCAGCAATTCTTATTTCTCTCGCATGGCTCATGCCCATTCACTACCGCCCCTGGGTGACTTATACGGGGGAGCTTTACGCATTCTTTGCTCTATTTGCATTAGCTGCAATTTGCTTAAAAGAAAAACTCAAAATTCCTGCGGTCAGTTTGCCATTCTTGCTACTGGCTTGTGTTCCTCTTGTGCATTTTCTGGCAGGACAGGTATTTTTCTTTAGCACTGCCATGATGGGCTTTATTTTCGTCTTTAGCTTTTGGCTGGCCAGTGTTTTGGGTTATAACCTTTCAACAGGAAACTATAACCGAGAAGAAACTTTCGCTAATCTGAGTTATGTATTTTTAGCTTCAGGTACAGTCACAGGCATTATCGCACTTTGCCAATGGACCAATCTGGATGCAACTTTGCCGGGTATGGTGAATATCAGTGGCAATCAGCGGCCTTATGCCAACTTTGCCCAGCCCAATAATATGGCAACCTTTTTGCTCATGTCCTTGATGGGTTGCCTTTACTTATATGAAAAGAAAAAAATCCAAACTAAATGGCTATTTTCATGTGCGGCAATCATTGTCGTTGGTGTGGCGTTAAGCCAGTCACGTACCGCATGGGTCGCCGCGACCGCGATCATATTGTATTTAGCTTTCTATCAATACAAAGGCATTATCCGCCTGAAATGGTATTACAGCACCGCTTGGTTCCTCTTCTTTATTTCCTGTATTGTGGCTTTTCCATTACTCAGTCAGCTCGCTGCACAGGCAATGGATACGAACGTCGTACAAAGCAGGGATGTGGTAGCGCGTGCCACCGGCGATATGTCACGCCTCGCAATCTGGCAGCAAATGATTGCTGCGATTCAGGCGCAGCCATGGTTTGGCTATGGTTGGTATCAAACTAGCGCAGCGTTCGTTTCAGTCAGCGATACTGTACAAGGCCCGGTGTGGATCCGTAGTGCGCATAATTTTATTATTGATTTCCTGATCTGGAATGGACTGATCATCGGTCTGCCTTTCTTGGCATATTTTGGTTATTTAGGCTTTCAGTTACAGCGCTGGGTGAATACGCCAGAATCTGTCATTGGAATCTTGATGATCGGGGCTTTTGTGACACATGCCATGTTTGAGTTCCCGCAGCACTATGCCTATTTTCTGCTACCAGTCGGTTTTATTCTGGGTACGGTTCTGGCACAAAATCCAAAAATTAAAACAGTGGTTATGCCATCAATCGGCATGAAATTCATTTTTGCTGTTGGGTTACTTTTATTGATTGTGATTTATCGCGACTATGATGTTGCGGTGCCAAAACTCGGACAAAGTATTCGTTATGAAAAGCAGCCGGAAAAAATCACTAATGAAAAACCGATTTATCTGCTGACTGAGTTTAATCATCGCATTGCCTGGATTCGTCTGAATCCTTATAGCAAAGCGTCTGCTGAACAGATTCAGGAAAGTGAACAAATGGTCTTGAGTTATCCGACTAAATATAACCTGATCAAATATGCCAAACTTTTAGCTTTTAATGGATATGAGGCGGAAGCCAAGCACCAGCTGCAACGCTTAAAGACTATTCAGAAAACTGAAATGAGTTATGAAGAACTAATGCAGCATGTACCTCGTTAAATACAAAAAAGCCAGCAGATGCTGGCTTTTTCTTGGCTTAACTTTAAGTTTAGAGCTGACTTTGAATATAGTTTTCGATACTAATACTTTCGATCAGATCAATCTGCGTTGTCGTCCAGTCTAGATAATTTTCTTCTTTCTCTAGAATTTCCTGAACCAGATCACGTGTTACATAATCCATTTGGGTTTCAGCCAGCGCGACTGCTTTCTGGATGACTTCAATATTTTCTTTAACTTTACGCACATCACAATGCAGTACTTCTTGAGTATGCTGACCGATATACAGTTTGCCCAGATTCTGTAAATTTGGCAGACCTTCCAAAAATAAAATACGTTCAATAATTTTATCGGCATGTTTCATCTGAACAATGGATTCTTTATATTCTGCCGAGCCCAGTTTCTCAATGCCCCAGTCATTAAACATGCGCGAATGCAGGAAATACTGGTTAATAGCAGTTAAGTGGTGATACAACACCTGATTGAGCTGATTAATCACATCACGATTGCCTTTCATCGCATGACTCCATTTGGACCTGTTTTATCTTTCTAAGAAAGCGCTCTAATCCTGATAGTAAAGCAAGTCAGGGGCAAATGGCGAGTAATTTATGGAACAGCAAATGAAAATCGACATCGAATCGATCCAGACTCGGATGAGTGGCAATAAAAACCCGCCAGAGTCAAAGGCGGGGGAGGAGTAATGATCAAAGATCATTGTTTTTCATTATGCTTATAAGGAGAAATATTTTGAATTTATGCTGCAACAGCCAAGCGTGCTGCAATTTGTGAAACTTCATCACTGATGATCATACGAGCTTCTGGTGCACAACGGCCACAGCAAGTTCCCAAGTCCAACATATCGCGGACATCACGATAACTTTCAGCGCCATTTGCAATAGCATCTTTAATGTCTTGATCTGTAATGCCACGGCATAGACAAACGTACATAGGACACAACCACAGTGATTAAATAAGATAAGTAATATTATTGATAATTGTTATCGTTTGTCAATAAAAATCATTTGAAATAGCTTTTATCATGATTGATGATTTAGATAAAAAATCACTGCCTGAGCGGAAATCCAAGTACTGCTTAGATTTCCGCACAAGAGTGATTTGTGATTTAGAATGAGATATTGCAGGGCGGGAATTAAGTGGTTTTTATAACTTATTGATTAATGATGACAATACCATCCATTTCAACCAAAGCATCTTTAGGCAGGCTGGCGACACCTAAAGCGGCACGTGCTGGATAGGGCTGGGCAAAATACTCACCCATAATTTGATTGACCAGTTGAAAGTGAGATAAGTCGGTCAGGAAAATATTCAGTTTGGCAATATCTGCCAAAGAGCCACCAGCGGCTTCACAGACTGCTTTTAAGTTATCAAACACCCGGCGAATTTGAGCTTCAATGCCTTCAACCAGTTCCATACTATAAGGATCCAGGCCAATTTGACCTGATAGATATAAGGTATCACCCACTAAAATGGCTTGCGAATAAGTGCCAATCGCAGCAGGGGCATTTTCAGTATGGATTACTTGGCGGGACATTAATTTCTCCTTTTATCATCGACATACATCATATTCGATCAATTCGGCCGATCAAAGCACTATCGTTTTAAATGATTAACTCGCTTTAGAGGCTTCACTGAAAACGACGGGCTGTGCCAGACGGATAATTCGCGGGAAACCGAAATACATGCGTAAATCCCGGATAATCTGTGCAATCTGTTTACGGTTATGCACCACGATATTGACGTAAGTTTTGTCATCCTGAGTGCGCACCATTTCCACCCCGGAATGCGCTTTACGACATTGGTAAATCAGGTCGGAAATCTGCTCGTCATTCATGTCCAGGTCAATGCTGAGATAGGCAGTAAAGCTGATATCTTCCAGATCATCAGAGGTCCACTGCAACAACATGATATTTTCTGGATGCTGATGCTGTTCATGCAGCAGGTTATGGCAGCGCGCACGATGCACAATCAGACCGCGACGGGTCAAATGCCCCTGAATTGGATCACCCAGCACAGGATTGCAGCAATGTGCATATTTGACATCGACACCTTCCGTTCCCTGAATTAGACGGTCTGAGCTGGCGATATTCTGATGCTGATCTTGGGCAAATAAATGGTTGGCCACCAGTTGTGGTAATAAATCACCGACTGCAATCTGTTCAAACAGCTGTTCTTTGCTGGAAACATGGCGCCATTCCAAGAGGTTTTTCCAGTCTGCTTCAGTCAGATCACGAATAGAACGATGGAACAGTTTCAGTGCACGATTGAGTGCCTGTTGTCCGACCAGACGTTGCTCATCTGGATCTTGATCACGCAGAATATTCTGAATAGCGCGACGGGCTTTCTGGGTATTAATAAAACTGAGCCAATCTGGGTTAGGCGTCGCAAGGACATCAGTAATAATTTCTACCACCTGACCACTGACTAGAGGTGTTGAAAGGGGCTTGGTTTCATTATTAATTTTTGCACCCACCGCATGATTGCCTAGGAATAAACTCGCGGCATAAGCAAAGTCAACCGCCGTGGCGCCTTGTGGCAATTCATGTAAATGGCCGTGCGGGGTATAGACCCAGATTTTTTCTTGGTGCAGATAGTCCAGTAATTCACTAAAAGTGGTTTTGGCACATTCACCATCGACCAGGACATTCAGATTCTGCATCGAGGCCTGAATCGCAGAGCGGCAGGCCTGCGGGGCACTTTCACCGAGTACGACGCCAAAACGTGCTGCTTTACGCATCAGTTCGGTTTGAATGGTGAGCGACAGGGTCGTCTCTTCGCCTTTCAAGCGCATCATCAAGGACTGGTTGCCTCCCGGTAATGGACGGCGGATATGATCTTCATAACTCTGGATTTTAAAGCTTTGGGTCAGAATTTCTGCCAGTCGGTCACAGTCCGCGATGCTCTGTAAAATAATCTCAAAAGCATGGCTATGCGTCAGCTCTTGCAGGTCGATATCATTTTTGACGAAGTGGCGCAGTAGCTCAATATTGTTGTTTTTCTTTTTGATCCGGCCTTGAATGGCATGCTGTTGCAGCAGTTCAGTCAAGTTCTTTTCCCATTTGGCCTGATATTCACAGCGTTTCGGCTTGGTTTCCTGTAGTGCGGTCTGAACGTTATTGTACATATCCAGATCAAGATTCTGATAGCACAAATGTTCCAGATTGTCGGCCATTTCATTCATGCCGACAATACGTGCCATTGGCACAAAAATTTCAAAGGTTTCGCGGGCAATACGCGCACGTTTGTCCGGACGTAGTGCATCCAAAGTGGTCATGTTGTGATAGCGGTCGGCCAGTTTCACAATAATGACACGTGGATCTTGTAGAGTCGCTTGCAGAATTTTCCGGAAAGAAGCTGCTTTATTATATTCTTTATCGCTGGAATGACTGAGTTTGGTGACACCATCGACTAGTTCAGCGACGGTAAAACCAAAAATCTTGCTAATATCATCTTTGTTGAATTCAGTATCCTCAATCACATCATGCAGCAGGGCAGCCATTAAGGTTTCAGTGTCCAAACGCATATGCGCCAAGATACAGCTGACCGCAATCGGATGCAGAATATAAGGCTCACCACTTTTACGCACAATCCCGTCATGCGCCATATCGGCATAATCACAGGCCGCAAGCACACGTTCGACATCGCTTTCACTTAAATACGCATCGATAATGATCTCTAACTGCTGCTTGGCTTGACTGACCTGTGGGCCTGGCATAAAACACCTTTTTCAACTGAATTTTTTACAAATAAAACGTGAAAGCGCTTTAGAAATGTGAATTTCCTGGTTTGATGGTTTTTGGCTGCTAGCGAGCAGAAAACCAATACAAACTTGATAGCTAACCCTTATGTTATAACCGTTCTGGCATAAATATAAAAGTCACATAACAAAAAAAGCCTAGTTTAGAACTAGGCTTTTTGAGTGACGATCTCTTATTGGAAAGAAAAACCGTCTAAGTTTAGATTATTTGCAGAAAGTGCAAGATCCAAGCTTGATGTTTGATAGTCTTGATCACGTTGTTTCAAAATGTCTTTTGATACATGACCTGAAGCGATTTCACGTAAAGCAACAACAGTCGGTTTGTCATTGTCCCATTCTACAGTTGGTTCAATACCTTGACGTGCCAATTGACGCGCGCGCTTGCTTGCCACTAGTACAAGCTCAAAGCGGTTGTCTACATGGTCTAAACAATCTTCAACGGTGACGCGTGCCATAAGAATTCTCGTTTGAATAATAAATTTTAACAGACTGCACAGTATAAAAGGCTTTGTCTATAGACTCAAGTTTTAATCACTGTTCAGTTGGTGTGATGAGCTGCTGAATCAGTTTTTCATGACGGTTGGCCTGTTGCGACAAGGTCAAGCGGTTAGCGATAATGACCGCTTCCAGGTCATGCAGCGCCTTATTAAAGTCATCATTGATAATAATATAGTCAAAGTTGCTATATTGTTGCATATCTTCTACCGCGCAGCTGAGACGATGTTCGATCACATCCACCGTGTCGGTGCCGCGGTTAGACAGGCGTTCACGCAGGTCAAACTGGCTTGGTGGCAGAATAAAGATTTGTTTTGATTCAGGAAATAAGCGACGGACCTGTTGCGCACCTTGCCAGTCAATTTCCAGTAGCACATCATGACCTTTAGCCAGTTGCTCTTTGACTGTGGCTTGCGCAGTACCGTAGTAGTTACCAAATACTTCGGCGTATTCGATAAAACCACCTTCATTGACCAGATTTAAAAAATCTTCTTTATTGGAGAAATGATAGTGTACGCCATCGAGTTCGCCAGGTCGTTGACCGCGTGTAGTGTGTGACACAGAAACGTGAAGATTGTTGACACGCTCAAGTAGGGCTTTAACAAGGGATGTTTTGCCTGTTCCAGACGCTGCAGAAACGACAAACAAGAGACCCGACATGATATTTTTCCTGATATGATAAAATATCTTCTCTATTTTAGAGTAGAGCGACTTTAAACTAAATAGTTGTACGTCGATTGTTTTACATTTATTTCAATTGTTGCAGCATAAATTGAGTGAGTATTGAGGATTCTATGGAAATTGTTTTAGCCAACCCGCGTGGTTTCTGTGCTGGTGTGGATCGTGCCATTGCGATCGTGAATCGTGCCTTAGAATGTTTCAATCCACCGATCTACGTGCGTCATGAAGTCGTACATAATAAATTTGTTGTAGATGACTTACGCCAACGCGGTGCAATTTTCGTTGATGAACTGGATGAAGTTCCCGATGATAATATTGTGATTTTTAGTGCACATGGTGTTTCTAAAGCAGTCCAGCAAGAGGCTGAACGCCGTGGTCTGAAAGTTTTTGATGCCACTTGCCCCTTGGTAACCAAGGTGCATATTGAAGTGACCAAATATGCTCGTGAAGGGGTTGAAGCGATCTTGATTGGTCATGAAGGACATCCGGAAGTTGAAGGCACCATGGGGCAATATGACAAAAAAAATGGTGGTGAGATTTATCTGGTGGAAGATGAAGAAGATGTCGCCGCTTTAACGGTACGCAATCCTGAAAAAGTCGCTTTTGTCACGCAAACCACTTTATCAATTGACGATACGGCGAAAGTGATTGATGCTCTTCGCCAGAAATTTCCGCTGATTCAAGGCCCACGTAAAGACGATATTTGCTATGCAACTCAAAATCGTCAGGATGCTGTACGTGACTTAGCTGAACGTTGTGATGTTGTGTTGGTAGTCGGATCTCCAAATTCATCAAATTCAAACCGCTTACGTGAGCTCGCTGAACGCATGGGTAAAGCTGCTTACCTGGTCGATAATGCCGATGAGCTAAAGCAGGAATGGTTTGCAGGTAAGTCCCAAATTGGTGTAACTGCTGGAGCTTCCGCACCAGAGATTCTAATTAAACAGGTGATTCAGCGGCTACAGGACTGGGGTGCGCAGGCACCGCACGAATTAGATGGAAGAGAAGAGAATATAACTTTTAGCCTGCCAAAAGAATTACGTATTCCAGTCACTCAAGCTTAAAATGTAACGTACTTATCACCTGAATTATAATTTTAAAAAAACAGATAACTATTTTTGCAGTTATCTGTTTTTTTATGCCATTCATCTCTATTTGTGTGGGTTTTGTAATCTAATTGGATACTATTTTTAATGAGGTAAGGTTTTGTTGCTTTGAGGGCAGGATGCAAAAACTAAAAGGATTCACATTAATTGAGCTCATGGTGACGCTTGCGGTAATAGCAATTGTGGCTAGTATTGCTGCTCCTAAATTCCAAGATACGATGGATAAACGATCTATTCAAAAGACGGCTACAGATTTAGAGAAAGCTTTAGTACAAGCACGAGCAGATGCAGTTTTATACCGTAAAGAAGTTACTGTTTATTTTGGTGTTAATGGTATTGACGATCCTGCTCATCGCTATTGGAAGCCTGCCGAAGGTGTAACGTTATCATTTATTGAGGGTACATGTACAGGAACTACATGGTCTCAGGCTGTGATGGGATCTCCGCTTAGTTCAATTAAATTTCTACCTCAAGGGAATGTAAGTGGATTGCCTGCAAATTTAGAAATAAAAATAACAAATGCTAGTACTCAAAATTATATTACTTTAACTAATTTTGGTCGAGTGTCATCTAGCAAAACCTCTGCATTTGTTGGGAGTTGTTAATAATGAAAATTAAAACTCAACACGGTGTAGGACTTATGGAAGTGTTAGTAGCGCTTATTTTGCTTTCAATAGGTGTTCTGGGATTTTCTATACTGCAGGTACGTGCAATGGATGCTTCTTTAGATGCATCAAAGCGAATACAAGCAATGAATTTAGCAAGAGATCTATCTGAAAGAATGCGCGCAAATAAGTCAGGATTGTCTAAATCAATAACTGTGACTGAAAATGAGATTGATAAGCTTGTTGACGCATATAGTAATGCAATGTCGGGAAAATATTATATTTCAAGTCATACACCCAATTGTATTGGAAGTACAAAATGTTCAAGCAAAGATTTTGCACAAGAAGATGCAAATCAAATTCTTTATAGAGCCTATACATCAGGTATGAAGATTGCACTCAATGACTGCCCTGGCAATATGAGTTTAAATCGCTTTTGTGTTTATGTAGCTTGGGGGGAGACATTGCCAAAAGATGGTGGAACAAATGCATGTACTAATAGTGGAAGCTTGACGTCTAACTCTAAATGCATAGTTCTGGAGGCATACTAATGAGGTACTCAAAAGGTTTAACACTCATTGAATTAATGGTTTCCTTAGTTATCGGTTTAATTATTATTGCTGCCGCATTTCAGCTCTTTTTAACAGGAAGTATTAATTATAATTTACAAAAAAATCTGGCTGAACTTCAAGATAACGGTAATTTTGGTCTGAACTATCTTATAAAAGATATTAAATTAGCAAATTTAGATGCCGATTTGGCAATAATAAATGATCGAAATCAATATAGTGGTATTGTTCTCACCAGTTCTAAAAGCTATACCTCTTTAGCTGAAGAAGATAAAAAAGTTCAGTCTGCGAATCTCCCATTATATCTAACAAATTCATCTGTGGAACTTAGTCAGCTCACTAGAGCTAAAGTAGGGCCAAGTAATGTCAATGTCGCGAGTGACCAGTTAGTCATTCAATATAAAGCATTTGATCCTCAAGGATTTGATTGTGAAGGAAATGCGATTACTCAAGATGAGATTAATGAAGGTTTATTTATTGTACAACGATATTTTTTGCGAACAGATGGAAAGGATACAGATTTAGCTTTAGCGTGTGATGCTGGCCGATATAAAACCTTGGTGCCTACTGATAATCTGCCAGGGGGGATCAATGGACTAGGGGGCAATGGTCAAATCGTTATGCGACGAGTGGACTACTTTCATGTGCTGCTTGGGGTCAAACAAAATAATAGTGATGAATTTAGTTATATGACAATTGATCAATATATGGGAAGCACAAATAGTTTGGTGAAAGATGGGGCTCCGCGTGCACGTATTATGTCTATTCAATTAGGGGCCCTAGTACGTGGTTTTGATTCAGTCGCAGGGAATGAAGTAATGCCGACAGAATTTAGGGTGTTAAATCAAAATATAGAATTAGACGGTAGCTTGACAGAAAAGTATGTAAGAGATGTGGTAAGCCAAACAGTCGCATTAAGAAATGGCTATGGTCTTATGGAGGAGTTGTAAATGAAACAGTTCCAAAAAGGTGCAACATTAATAGTTGTATTGTTCGTACTGATATTTATGATTCTCATAGGGACACTTGCTGTAAAGCAAAGCTTGGTAGGTTTAAATGTTGCCACAAATAGTCAAGCACAGAGTTTAATGAAGCAAACAGCAGATTCTGTATTCTTTGCTATAGAAAGAGATAATCAAAACTCTGCAACTTTTCAAAAAAATTTAAGTGCTTTAGGTTTATTTGGAATGGTGAAATCTGATGATTTTATTTATAAAGAATTAGTTTTTTGTTTTAGACCTAAATCTCAAAATAAAGTTTTTAATATACAAAAGGCAAGTATTATTTACCCTACTAATAATACTAATGGAATCAATAATTCCAGTTTAGGTACTGCGGGATTTTGTGAGTACACGTCTTCAGATTATAGCAGTAGCCGTGACGTTATGATTTCTCAAGTAGCTGTTAAAAAAAGTAGTTTGCAGACAGATATACCTTTTAAATTTTATCCTTTAGGAACTGATACTTCAACCGTGCAACTTGATCAGGTACAACCTATTCAAATTGTTGTGACTACGATTATTCCTGGTGCAGCAAGTAGTTCGGGTATAGGTTGGTCATCGTTTAATACTCAAATAAATGATTGTTTTAAGAAGCGTATTAATTTCAAGTCAACAGATTATCCAGGTCAGCAAACCGTAGCAGAGTGTTTTAGTGCATTAGGCGTTCCATATAGTCAGCAAGTTATGGATTATGCTGTTATTAGTTATGCATCTAAAAGTTAAGGAAATTTTTGGGGATTTAAAATGAAAACTAAATATAAAAAAATTACTGTCATCATGCATACGGCTATTATGACATCCTTAATTTGCTCTGCTTTACCTAGTAATGCTAGTGACATTGAACTCTACAAAGCTCCACAAGCAAGTGAAACGACTTTGATGTTCATGCTAGATGTTTCAGGAAGTATGAATCCAGGGAGTAATAACTACAGTGAGAATAGATTAAAAAGCTTAAAAGACGGTATGACTACATTACTGCAAGGCGACTCTATTCAAGGAATAACACCCTTACCGGATGAATTGGTTGTAGGTTTGGCAACCTTTAATGATAAAACCGGAAGAATGAAATTAGAGGCTAAGGCCTTAGGAGATCCAACTCCGTTAGCTGGAAATAGACCCGTTTATAAAACGACAATTAATTATAAACAGGATATCAGTCATACACTAACAGTGACTAAATTGGATGTGCAAAAGCAAGAAAGAACACAAACCGTTTCTAGTAAAAGAGATTGTTTTTGGATTTTTTGTGGTGATTATTATCCTGCCAGTGATAATTGGACTCCAACTAATACTTCTACTGCAGGATGGGTGAATACAACCAACACATCAAATAGTAATACATCTGAAACTGATTGGGTAAATGTCGGTCAAGCTAAACAAGAGGGAAACACAATTGCTCAAGAGTGTGTGGATTGGAATACCAATTTAACTTGTAAAACTAACTCTTGGGTGGCTAGCAGTAAACTACCAACAGATTTTCCAGGAACTACTACAACTTCATCTAATAGTACTGCTACTCAAGGAGCAATAGTTAATGGTAATAGTACAACTATAGGACCTACAGCAGGTTCTTGGACTTCAGCAGAGGAAGTATTGGGCTCTCAAAGTTGTAGTTCATCTGGCTGTACCCGTAAACAAAGTAGAAGCTTAACTACTACAACTACTACTAACACGTTGCAGAGTTCTACATGGTCATATACCACTACTACAATATATGGTGGGGTAGCTTATGAAACTCATCGTAAAAAAATGTTGCGTGAAGTTAATGCTTTGACAGCAAAGGATGGAACGCCTACTGCATTTGCTTATGCCGAAGTTGCTGCTTATCTATTAGGACAAACCACTAAAGGGAAATCTGGAACAGGGTTTGCTGAGTCTACAACTGGAGATATCAGAACAGCTGATATTTATAACAACCCTCCACAAATTGATAAAAATAAGCAATGTAATACACAAGGTATTTATTTTCTAACTGATGGGGTACCAGAGTACTCCAGTTCTACGAATGCTGAAGCAATTACACGGGCTGCATTAAATGATGAAAGTTTTGAATGTAGTGATACAACCCTGACTTCAGGCCGAAACTTTTATAATGGAGATATTTCCAAAAAAAATTGGCAATGTATTGGTGGATTGGCCAAGCGACTGAAAAATGGCACAGTAAACGATACGAACCAACCATTAAATAATCCTAAAGGTGTTTCGATACTTACAGCAGTGGTTGGATTCGGTAGTACATTATCTGAAACTACTGGGCAATATGCGAATGATGTCGCAGCTGCTAAAGAGTGGGGCGCATTGGGCGGTGGTAAATATTATTCAGGAAATAATGACCGTGCTGTTGTATCTAGCGTTATTTCTTTTTTGAAAGACCTTGATAAGTATATCCCACCAGTCACTACTGGATCAGTCACTATTCCGGTAGATGCCCTAGACACTCAAAATATCCAGCCTTGGGGGTATTTCCCTCAATTCGATCCTAAACCAGATGCACTGGGCGCTGCTGGGGTGTCAACTTGGTTAGGGAACCTGAAAAAATATAAAGTAATTGATCAGGTTTTATATGATAAAGACAATAATACTATTACAAATTCACAAGGACTAATTAAAGACGATATTAATGATTATTGGGCTGATCCAAGTATCTTAAAATTGATTACAAAAGAGATAAATGGTGAGAAAAAATCATTTAATGTGAAAGTTGGCGGCGCCTTAAGTAAAATGTTTTTAGGATATGATGCTGTACGATTTCCAAAAGAAAGAAGAATTTTTACCGACCGTACAATAGCACAAGATACAATTGATCCTACTCAGAATAAAATTGGTTTAATGGCCTCAGGTGCATTAAAGCAAATTGGGAGAGATGATTTTCTTACAACAAGTAATAATAAATTTAAAGAAGATCCTAAACGAGCTTATCTTTTGTCTTTATTTGGATACCCAATCGGTAAGGATTTAGCCTATAACATTGATTTATATCCTAAAGAAGAGGTTTACCAAACTGAATTACAGCAAGTACTAAATCAGGTCCCAAAAAGAGATTGGTTAATGGGTGCGGTTATGCATTCAAAGCCAATTTTATTGACGCAACAAGGTACAACTACGTATGAAAATGATATTTTAACATTTACAAACCGTGATGATCTAATTGTATATGGTAGTACCCAAGGGATGCTGCATATAGTTCGCGCTGGCAAGAATGCAACAGACAGTGATGCTGGAAAGGAAGTGTTTGCTTTTGTTCCTTCAGAGATGATTGAGAATCAACCTAAAGCATTTTTATCTCAAGATAATCAGGTTTCCGACTTAAAATATGGTATTGATGGGCAATGGACAGCTCATACAGAATATGTAACTAAATCTACCAGTACTACAAATGCCAACCCTACAGTAACAGTAAATGGAGGTAAGCAATGGTTATATGGTGGCTTACGAATGGGAGGAAAAAGCTACTATTCTTTAGACTTATCTGATGTTACCTCAACTTCAGGAACCCCAAAGCTAAAATTTAAAATAGCACCGTCTGGAACTTGTACTAGTAGCAATCCTTTAGGTTGTATGGGGCAAAGCTGGTCAAAACCAACTATTACATGGGTAAATTGGCAAGGTAAACGTAAATTGGTCATGCTTGTTGGGGGAGGATATGATACACGTTATGAATCTGGGGTAGATTACAATCCATCAGGTATTGATGAAGGTGCCGGAATCTATATGTTTGATGCTGATGATGGGTCTCTTCTTTGGTGGGCAAGTGCAAATATAGGATCAAGCAACACAGCTACTAATAAATATTATGATGCTAACCTAAAACGAAGTGTAGTTGGTGGAATTAAGGCTGTTGATAGAAATGCAGATGGGATTGCAGACCATTTATATTTCGGTGATTTAGGGGGGCAATTATGGCGAGTAGATTTAAATGGAAATAAAAATGCTGGGTTAAATGGAACTACAGGAGGGAATTTTGCTCAGCGTATAGTTCGACTCCTTGATATGTCTGGAAGTAATGCTCCAAGATTTTATACAACACCCACTTTCACGATTCATAATTCAGGAAATACTACATTTGGTGTAGTTACTCTGGGTTCTGGAAACTTAAGTTATCCAATGTCAGCTCAAGACAATGAAAAAGAAGCAGTTTATGTAATATATGATAAAGATGTAGCTAGACGTAATTTATCAGTTCTAAAAAATACGGAATTATATACAAAAGATATAAAACCAACTGGTTTATCAGGCAATGAATTGGTAGCCAATCAGAATGGGAATACCTTGGTTCCGCTTTCAAAAGGAGGATGGTTCTATAATCCTGGAAGCAATAAGAGAATATTAAATGATCATGTGGCTATCGATAATGATCTATATGTCAGCATTTTTAATGCCAATATTGATATTGATACCGTAGGTTGTTCTGGAGGCGTAAGAGGGGCAAGTAATGTTACTCAATTCTGTCTTCCTTTTGGACAATGTACTGTTAAAAAAGGTAATAGCACTGAAGTTGTAAATAGACCAAACGATGTATTTTTAGGAAAGGGTAATATTGGTATTAGCTTTGGTGGTGTTGACACTAAACGAGGCTTAGTTCTTAACTTACCTACTACAGAAACATTGAAAACCTATCAAGGTAAGACGAAATTTATTTCGCAGCGTTGGTATGAGCGTTAAGGAGAAATTTGAATGCGGTATAGCAGAGGTTTTACCTTAATTGAGCTTATGATTGTAGTAGTGATCCTAGCGATCATTGCTGCAATTGCAATACCTAATTACCAAGAAACTGTCAGGAAAAATAAAGAAGCTAAAGCTCAGCAAGAAATACTTAAAGTTGCTGAACAATTAGAACGTTACCGAGCAAGAAATTTTAATTACAGAAATTTTACTGCGACAAATGTTCAGCTTCCAGCGGGGTATAGCTTAAATATTTATGATTTAGATAGTACTACGAAAGAGCTTACTGACGGGGTGCAGGGGCGAGGATGGTATATTAAAGTCAAACCAGATACTAATCCTAAAAATCACTACTTTTTAATGAGTAGTAATGGCTTGAAATGTAAATCGATTGCTGAAAGTGATATCGATTTTAAATGTGAACCTTGGAATGAATCTACAAAAGCAGGAAGCCAACCATGGTAAGACAGCATGGATTTACATTAATTGAACTTATGATTGTAGTCGCGATTATTGGGATATTGGCAGCTATTGCATATCCAAGTTATACACAATATGTAATTAAATCAAATCGAGTTGATGTACAAGCTGAAATGACGCGAATTGCTTCATTGATGCAAAGACATAAAGTAATTAATTCAACATATATCAAAAAAAATGGCCAGCCCTTAACCTTATCAGACTTAAATGTATCCTCGGATTATCCGAGTACTAGCAAAAAACTATATGAGCTAAACTTAGCTAATGTTACTGCAGATTCTTGGATCTTGACTGCGACGCCATATGGAACACAAGTAGGTAACGGCAATATTGTTTTAAATTATGAAGGTCATAAATGCTGGACAAAAGGGTCTACATGTACTGTGTCAGCAACTTCTAATTGGGATTAATATTCTAATAAATCCAAAATTCTACCTAAACACTTTTTGATCTTTCATTCAGGACAAAGTTCAAGTAAAATACTGCCCTCTATGAAAGGGGTTTGAGCTGTATCGATGGTCGGTACAAGGATAATCCGTAAAAACTATAAGGTTCTATCATGGTTGTAATTCGTCTTGCACGCGGTGGTGCTAAAAAACGTCCGTTCTATCAAATCATTGTGACTGATAGCCGTAATGCACGTGACGGTCGTTTCATCGAACGTATCGGTTTCTTCAACCCTACAGCTCAAGGTAAAGCAGAAAAACTTCGTTTAGATGCTGACCGTTTTGCTCACTGGGTTTCTCAAGGTGCTCAACCTTCTGATCGTGTTGCTTCTTTAGCTGCTCAAGCTAAAAAAGCTGCAGTTGCTGCATAATTTTTATATAAATTAGGTAGTAGCTTGCCCATGACACCAACACAGAATGTTCCCGAAGATCGTATTCAGATTGGACAGTTGCGTTCAGCATATGGATTAAATGGGTGGCTCTGGGTCTATTCCAATACAGAACCCATGAGCAACATATTTGACTATCTGCCTTGGTACATTGAGACCAAAGCAGGTTGGCAAATTGTCGATGTAAAACGTTGGAAACCACATGGTAAAGGCCTGGTTGTTTCGCTGAAAGGTGTGAGTGATCGTACTGGCGCAGACGAACTGGTTGGCTCCAATGTCTGGATCTCTAAATCGCAACTGCCTCAAGCTGGTGTAGATGAGTATTACTGGTCTGATTTAAAAGGTCTAACTGTGTTAGGTCTGGATGATGAAGAACAAGAAGTCAATCTCGGTCAAATTTTTGAGCTGTTTGAAACAGGTGCTAACGATGTGATGGTGGTTCGCGCAACTGCCGACAGCATTGATGGCGAAGAGCGAATGATTCCATGGCATAAAGATGTGGTGCAACGCGTTGATCTTGAAGCTGGTCGTATCTACGTCAATTGGGGCGTAGACTACTAAAAATTTTTCGGAAATAAGGGAGTCTGCGATGTTTTTTGCAGTCATTACGCTTTTTCCTGAAATGTTTGAAGCGATTACAGCCTATGGTATTAGCGGGCGCGCAGCAAAACGTGAATTGATGCAAATTCATTGCATCAATCCTCGCGATTATGCGACGGGCAACTATAAACGCGTGGATGAACGTCCATTCGGTGGTGGTCCGGGTATGGTGATGATGGCTGAGCCTCTGGCAAAAGCAATCCAGCATGCCAAAGAGCTTGCAACGCAAGCGGGTGCAGTTCAGGTTCCTGTGGTGTATATGTCACCGCAAGGAAAGACCTTAAGCGAAACTGCGGTACAGGATTTTGTCAAATATGACGGAATCATCGTACTGTGCGGACGTTATGAAGGCGTCGATGAACGTTTGATCCAGCAATATGTTGATCAGGAATGGTCAATTGGAGATTACGTCTTGTCGGGTGGTGAACTTCCTGCGATGGTTTTATTGGACAGTATTATCCGGAGACTTCCGGGTGCGATGTCTGATGAACAGTCACACGTGCAAGACTCATTTGTGGATGGTCTTCTAGATTGCCCACAATATACCAAGCCAGATCATTTTGAAGGTTTGGATGTGCCTGAGGTGTTAAAGTCCGGGCATCATGCCAATATTGAAAAATGGCGGTTTTTGCAGCGATATCAGCGTACACTTGAACGCCGCCCAGAGTTGGTGGAAAAAGTCGAACTGACCAAGCAGCAGAAAAAATGGCTAAAAGATTTGTAAGATATTGATGAGTGATCATTTCTATCTTCAAGCAAGTACTTAAAATGATTTAAGTATTCTTTAATAGGCTCTTTATGGTTGAGATGGTCAACCATAAAGGGAAAGATAATCGGGTGTATGCGCTTTAGCCTCTATACCCAGCGATGATCAGACCTCTTCTGACTCGCATATATTGGAGATACCCCATGAGCGGTAAGCATCCTTTAGTTCAAGTAATTGAAAACGCACAATTGAAACAAAACATCCCTGCTTTTGCACCAGGTGATACAGTTATTGTTCAAGTTAAAGTAAAAGAAGGCGATCGTGAGCGTTTGCAGGCGTTCGAAGGCGTTGTAATTGCTAAGAAAAACCGTGGTTTGAACTCTGCGTTCACAGTACGTAAAATTTCTAGCGGTGTTGGCGTTGAGCGTGTATTCCAAACTCACTCTCCAATCGTTGCTGGTATCGAAGTGAAACGTCGTGGTGACGTTCGTCGTGCTAAACTTTACTACCTACGTGAATTGTCTGGTAAAGCTGCACGTATTCGTGAAAAATTACCAGCTCGTAAAACTAAAGCTTAATTTTAAGCTTTATACGAGTGAAAAAATGCGCCTTTGGGCGCATTTTTTATGCCTAATTTTTATGTAGATTTATTCGAAATGTTCCTGCAAAGGCAAGATCATAGCATCCAAAATATCCAAGAAAATTTTATGAATAAACATCAGGAATAATACAAAATATCCCCAAGACTGGAATCCTGCATTAAAAAGTTGAATGCAAATAAAACATTGTGTGATAACCAGTAAAATACTGATCCATACATTTGCGATAATATGTCGATGACAAGAGGGGCAATAATAAGGCTCATATTTTTTAAATTGAAAAGGATTAATGACTTTTCGTTTGCAACAGGGACAGGTTCTTTTAAATTTGTTTTTGATTTCTATAGAACGTATCTGCATTTATTTTATTTCACAGTTCTTTTTATATTTGATGAATATTTTATATGCAGTTTGATCATGATTAACAAGTAAATTTCAAGAAAAAATTTAGAGAAAAATAAGATAGAAAAAGCCTCTGGAGGAATAGAGGCTTGTGTAACTCTATAAACCTTGCAGTTTTAAGCGGTTGGCATGTTGACGATAGGCAGCAACTGGATCAGGTGCCAAGGTACCTTTAATGCCAAATAGCAAGTTGATTTCATCCAGATGATTCCATGGATAATCATCACGAATCGTTTTACCAAATTTGGCACTACATACCGAGACGATTCCATCATTCGCGCCAGCCTTACTCGCAGAAAGTAGATCCAAGGCTTTCATGGCGGCATCACTGACATCTAGGAGATTAGTCACGGGTTGATTGCCGGTCATTGAATACAGTGCAATGCCTTGGTCTGTATATTTGCCTTCACCACATGGGCTCAGCGAAAGCCCGAGTTTAAAGCGCTGGTTAAATTCGGCTGTGCCTTCAATTGAGGTGCTGTGTCCTGCTGCAAGGGCGTTGTGTGGGAAAGCTTGACCGTCTAAGCCTTGTGCCCACATGATGACGTTGCCAAAACTGCTGATCAGGGTATTAAGCAATTCAGATGTACCGGTTTGATTAGCAAGTCGCATAACATCAGAGGCGACAATCGTCCCTTGGTTGGCGCCGCCCACAGTCATCACTGAGGCTACATGTTGCGGCATCACCCCGGCTGCATAACGCACGCTATGTGCACCATGACTATGACCAATTAAATTCAATTTTTTTGCGCCGGTGATCGCCATGACTTCTTTCAGTTGCTCCACATATTGTTCACCTCTGATTTCGCTAGAATTGAAAGGTGAGATGCGGGTGGCAAAGGCAGTTGAACCATTACGGGCTAAATCAGGCAGAATTTGATACCAATAGTCCATGCCTAAGGCATCAAAACCAATGCGATTAAAGCCGACCATGCCATGTGCAAATACAATCGGGTAGCGTGTTTTGGCATAATTCGACACAACAAATCTGGATTCTGCTTGCTGCAAATTGGAAGCCTGCACATATTGGCCCGTAAATAACATACAGCATAAGGTTATAAAATGCGTTCTAATTTTCATAAAGTTCCATTTTGGCGGTTTAAAAATTAAAAAATCCCTGCACATTGTGATGACAGGGATGAGATTGAATTACAAGCCTTGCAGTTTTAAGCGGTTGGCATGCTGGCGATAAACATCGACTGGGTCTGGAGCAAAGATATTTTTTAACCCGAGTAACTGGTTCACTTCATCCAGATGGTTCCAGTTGTAGTTATCCCGAATGGTTTTACCGAATTTGGCACTACAGCGGGAGACCAGACCATCATTTTCCTTGCCGCCATCAATGAGTAAAGCTGTAACTTTAAGTGCTGAATCAGGATCGAGCGGGTTGGTGACTTGGCCTACACCTGTGAATGAATAGTTGTAGATACCTTTTTGTTGATATGCACCTTCACCACAGGTGGTAGTCGGCATACCGAGCGGATATTTCTGGTTGAATTGAGCAGATCCTGCCAGGGTCAGGCTGCGACCACCAGCCAGAGAATCATGCGGGAAACTGCTCGGATCCAGACCTTGTGCCCAGGTGATAGCTTTAGACACCAGGTTGATGCCATCGACTAAAGGCCCTTGTATCGGTGTACCTTCTGCTTGCAGGATCAGGTCTGCCACCGGAGAGCCCTTATGCGGAGCACCGACGGAAGTCAGGGAAGCAACTATTCCATTCCCCGCACCTGCGACATAACGAATGGTCGGGCCGCCATGCGAATGACCGATCAGATTGACTTTCTTTGCACCGGTAATGGCCAGAATTTCATTTACTTGCTCTAAAAGTTGCTCACCACGAATTTCCGATGAGTTAAAAGGCGAGACACGTGTTGCCCAGACATTGCCGCCATTACGCGCCAGATCCGGTAAAATCTGATACCAGTAATCCAGTCCAAACTGGTCAGTACCGATCCGGATGAAACCCGCCATCCCATGTGCAAAGACAATCGGATATTGGGTCTTGGCATATTGTGAACTGGCTTTTGCTGTGACCTGATTGGCCTGGGTGGATGCTTGGGTGCTGAGACATGTACCTGCCAGCAGCAGGCCAGTGATTAATATTCCGAATTTCATTATATTTTCCTCACTTGTGTTGTTTTAACGGGATGATCCTCATCCGGTTCTGTAGAGTTCCCCGAGTTGACAGGAACTAGGTTTTCCAAAATTTGTTGATTAATCCATTAGATCTATTCATAAAGATGAGTGATTTATAAGCCTTCTAATTTGAGCCGGTTGGCATGTTGGCGGTAAAGTGCAATCGGATCCTGCGCGAAAGGACCCAAAATACCGAAAAACTGGTTTACTTCATCAAAATGATTGTGGGCATAATCCTGACGAATGATCTGGCCATAGCGTCCGCTACACAGCGGCAGAGCACCATCATTGGCTTCTCCTTTCAGGAAACTGTTACCTAAAGTCACGACTATAGATTCAATCGCATCCAGCGGATTGGTCGCCTGCCGATTGCCCATCCAGGAATAGTGATAAATTCCATTTGGCGTGAGTTTGCTGCCCTTAGACTGACAGTCTTTGGGAATGGCAGAGGAGCCATATTTCACATTGAAGGCCTGAATCGCCTCTGGATTCATGGCTTGCAGTGCCTCGATAATACTGACCGGATACTGGTTAGCTGTAACCAGATTCATGCTATGGCCCAAAATTGTACCAATGGCATGGATAAAGGGTTCAAGCAGTGGCGTCTGGCTGGCATTGACAAAAACCGGGGTGCCTTGCATCGCCCCGGCAATGGCGTTTAAAGAGGCGGCTTTATGCGGTGCAACGCCCTCGATATATTGAATTGTTGGGCCACCTTGGCTATGCCCAATCAGATTGACTTTCTTCTGGCCCGTCAGTGCCAGTATTTCATCAATTTGCATCAAGAGCTGTTCACCGCGCAGTTCATTGGACGCAACAGCAGACAATTCGGCAGAAAACACCCGTGCACCATGCCGGCTCAGGTCTTGGGGAATCTGATACCAATAATCTAAACCGATGTGATCTGTTCCAATCCGGTTAAAACCTAGACCAAAACCATGAACAAAGACCATCGGGTATTTTGTCTTGGCATAACTCGAGAGGACAAAATTGCTTTTATATTCCTGTAATGCCGAGGCTTGCACAGGACCAGTTAATAGGGAAACCAGTAGCAAAAAGCTTAAGTAAGATATTATTTTTTTCATTGCAGCTTCCCGATCGCGGATAGGTCAAATAAAAAGAACCAGAAAAAAAGCCTATATTTCAGCTGAAAATACAGGCACTCTGGGGTTATAAACCTTCTAATTTGAGTCGGTTGGCATGCTGGCGGTAGAGGGCGACCGGATCTGGTGCAAACACGCCTTTCAGACCAAACATCATATTGGCCAAGTCCGTATGATTGAGTTTGTACTGGTCATGAATCACCTTGCCCATGAACGCACTACAACGTGACACCATGCCATCATTGTCTTTACTGCTATAAGATAAAGGGCCGAGCTGCATCAGGATCGTATCAATATCCAGGGCATTGGTGGCTTGGGCCACACCCGTCCATGAATAATAATGAATGCCTTTACTATCTTTCTGTTTTAAATTTTTATTGCAGTTTTCTGTAGAAGCCAATACGCCATCTTTGACCACCTGCTGTGCCACTGTGGCATTAAAAGTATTTGAACCGGTCTGGCTCAGGGATTTCATGGAAGCATCAAAATCAATTTCCAGTTCAGGCTTAAACTGACCCAGTGCAATCAATGGACCAATAATATAATCACCTAAAATGTTAAAGGCGGTACGCGTCAGGCTATTGTTCTGAATATCATCTGCCACTTTGGAGCCATGGTAGGTTCCTGCAACGCCGGTAATAGAGGCGATATACTGCGGCTGGGTCGCTGCAACATACAGCACTGTTGGTCCACCATGGGAATGGCCAATCAAGTTCAGTTTTTGCTTTCCGGTAATTGCCAGAACCTCTTCAACCTGATGGATTATTTGTTCTCCGCGATGCATCGTTGTATTTGCCGGCGATAATTGTGCAGCAAACACGGTTGAACCATTACGTGCCATATCCGGCAGAATCTGATACCAGTAATCCAGCCCGATACTATCGGTGCCAATACGTGACCAGCCTAACCAGCCATGTACCATCAGGATGGGATATTGGGTCTTGGCATAGTCAGACCGGCTCTTTTCGATGACTTGTGTTGCACTCGCTGCAGCCTGAGTCTGTGCAGAAAAACTGAATCCCAGAGTGGTCGCTAAAGCCACAGTCAGTAACTGGGCTGTCTTGCTGAAAGTATACATAGCTGTCCCTTTTTAAATTTTATCGTTATTCAAGCAATCATTGCTTTTTGTAGAGTGTTGCAAGCCACAAATCAGACGATGAAAATACAGTTTAGGCCTTCAGTGGCTGAGCAATTTTTCTTTTGAAGAAGCGGTATTTTTTCATTTCAGAGGTCTAAAACCATGTCATTTGGGGACATGCAGGACAGGAGGAATTTACATTGTAAGTATGCGTTTTATTTGCAGATGTATTTAAATAAAAAGTCTTTGAAATCATTATAATTTTTCTAAGTTATTTTGTGTAAATACGAAATATTTGGAAACAACTATAAAAGATCATTTTGAGAAAAAATATAAAGTTATCAAAAGGGCATTTATAAAAAAGCCATCAACAGGTGATGGCTTTTAGGCTTAGTCAGCAAAGGGTAGTTTGGCTCCCTGATCATGAACCTGTTCAAATGTTTCAACCCGCAGCTGTTCTTGCGGTGTATTAAAATGTTTGCTGCGAAGCTGGGCAATGGCTTGCTGTTTGGCAGTATGGGACATGCCGGACTGGGTAATCTGATCCCGTTCATCTAAATAGCCAGTCACCCGGTTTTTCCAGTCGCTGCGTTGTACATCCAGTTGTTCCAGACGTTGTGTCGCTTCAGCACCGACCAGATTCATCCGCATCTGCCGGATTTCATCACGGGAACCGCCACGAGCTTTAATATCTGCGGTAAGTTTGCGCAAATCTTCCAGTTTATTCAGTTGTTCCAGATTTTCCTGCCAGTCCTGCGGGAGCTGCTGAAACAGTGCTTTGAGCTTTTGCGCTTTTTCAGTCTCCGTTAAGCTTTTGTCTGCCAGTACGCTCATCCGGTCCAGGGTATATTCATGATAGGCATCTTCTGTGCCGAACAAGCCCTCAATTTCATACTTGGAAAAGTATTGTTGGCGCAAATTCTGGGTACTGTTATAGATACTGCGATAATAGGCAGGATCTTCCTGATTTAGCCCGGCCGGTGCAGTGAGCTGGCCCAAGCCCTGACGGTACTGGAGATAACGATCCCATAAATCCAGAATTTGCGAGAGTGCAGGCTCTTTATGATTCTGGCGAATATAGGCTTTAAAATCCTGTTGGATCTGCTGCAGATTTTTTTCACCGAACTGGGTAATAAAATATTCAAAACAGTTGCGGGTCTGTTCATTCACAATCAGACGGTTGCTGGCGTCTAGCTGCATCTGACAATTAATTTCGGTATCTTGCTGGCTGGCACTGGGGAAGGCTGCATTGGCAGGGCCATTGACCAAGAGTGCGGTTTGCTCTGCCTGAGTTTCAGTAAAAGGTGTTTTTGTCCCGGTATCCGCCTGGTTATTTTCTTTTGGAGACAGCCATAAGATCAGCGTGAGAATGCACAGCACCAGCAACGCCAGAATGATCCATATTTTATATTTCTGCATATCCTATGCACCTATTTTCTCGTTGTTTCATTATTTTTAGATGTTCAAGCTTTTAGATATTAAAGCCGGCTCAATATGCCATAAAAATCATTAGAGACTATAGAAAAGTTGTAAATCATCTCGCAGGGTTTTACCATGGCGCCAATTTATAAAATGTCTGATTTTTTGCCATGAAAGCATCATCTCCTAAAATTCAGCGTCGTCATCTTAGTGGTGTCTTCCTGCTTAATAAGCCTTTGGGTATCAGCTCTAATGCCGCATTGCAAAGAGTCCGCTGGTTGTACCGTGCACAAAAAGCCGGCCATACCGGTGCGCTGGATCCGCTGGCATCCGGTTTATTGCCCGTGTGTTTGGGGGAGGCGACCAAGTTTTCGCATTATTTATTAGATTCGGTCAAGCGTTATCAGACGACCGTATTTTTGGGGCATAGTACCACCACGGGCGATGTCGAAGGTGAGGTGCTTCTGGAAAAAGCGGTTCCTGAACTCTCGGAAGCCTTGATTCAGGACACATTGGCACAGTTTATCGGGGATATCCAGCAAGTGCCGCCGATGTATTCTGCCTTGAAAAAAGAAGGCCGTCCTTTATACGAACTGGCGCGCAAAGGTATCGAGATTGAACGTGAAGCGCGTCCAATTACGATTTTAGCGATTGAGTTTTTGTCCTTTACGGAGAACAGTATCACGCTGGATATTACCTGTTCTAAAGGCACTTATATCCGGGTTTTGGGGGAAGATATTGCCAAAGCGCTGGGAACTTATGGCCATCTGACTTATCTGCACCGCATCAAAACCGGCCATTTTGATTTGATTCCGAGTTATACCATTGAATATCTGGAGAGCCTGAGCGAAGCAGAGCGTGATGCACTGTTGTTGCCAGCCTATGCACCGGTTGATCATTTTCCAAAAGTGCAGGTACCCGAAGGTCGTGCAGAATATTTTAGCCGCGGCATGGAAAGCAATATCGAACATGAAGCAGCTGAACAGGTGCTGGTTTTTGATGGAGATAAATGTCTGGGGCTGGCAGAAATTACCGACAAAAAACGTCTGGTACCCAAACGCGTCTTGAACCTCTAATCGAGTCAAGATATGGAAATAGAGATCATCATCAGTCTGGTTGTCTTTGCATTTTTTGCAGGGGCGATTGATGCTGCCGTGGGTGGTGGTGGTCTGATCCAGATCCCGGCAATTATGGGGAGTCTACCGCATTTACAGCCTGCTACGGTCTTTGGCACCAATAAACTCGCGTCCATTTGTGGCACCGCTTCTGCGGCATTTTCCTATCTGCGTCAGGTAAAACTGCCGTGGCTGCTCTTGGGCGTGATTGCACTGTGTAGTTTTGTCAGTTCTTTTATGGGTGCAGCCAGCGTTACGCTAATTCCAGTCGAGATCCTTAAGCCTTTTGTGCTGGTCATGTTGATCGTGATCGCAATCTATACCTTAATGAAAAAACAGTTTGGCCAGGTGCATACCGAACAAAAACTGAATCGGAAAATGCTGATACTGGCCGCTTTGGGCAGTCTGGCGATAGGCTTTTATGATGGTATCTTTGGTCCGGGCACCGGCAGTTTCTTTATTTTCTTTTTTATTCGCTATTTAAGCGTCGACTTCCTGCATGCATCGGCTTTATCGAAAATTGCCAATTTCACCACCAACCTGGCCGCCTTAAGCTTTTTTATTCCCAGTGGCAATGTGCTGTTTATGGTTGGGGCAATGATGGCGGTAGCCAATATTTGTGGTTCCTTGGTCGGGGTGCGCTTGGCATTTAAATATGGCAGTGGTTTTATCCGGATTTTATTCCTGATTCTGGTCAGTCTGCTGATTTGCCGGATGGCATACCAGATGTTTTTTTAGATCTAAACCCGATGTAAATCATTCTCGATATTAAAATTTCTTAACAAATCACTGTATAAACTGCGTCTGAACCTGTTCTGAAAATCTTCTAGAATCAATGATATGAAAAATAAAACAATCGGAGAAATATCGGAATGACGACTATTTTTGAAGCATTAAGAGAGAGTCATGAGATTCAGCGTGATCTTGCAGAAAAATTATTACAGACTTCCGGGGATACACCAGAACGCCGCGAGCTGTTCAAGCAACTCAAAAATGAATTATTTGCCCATGAAGCTGCGGAAGACCGTTATTTTTATATTCCCTTGATGATGACCGATTCGGGCCTGAATATTACCCGCCATGCCTTGGCGGAACATCATGAAATGGATGAAATGATCGAGGAATTAACTGCAACTGAATTGAGTAATCCAGGCTGGATTGCCATTGCTAAAAAACTTTCTGAAAAAGTGCATCATCACTTAAAAGAAGAGGAACATGGTTTCTTCCAGCAGGCCGGTAAAATTCTGGGTGAAGAGCAGAAGACCGCTTTAGCAGTGCAGTACAAGAATGAATACCAGCGTTATAAAGACATGAAAAAAGATATGCTGGTACAAAACTAAGCTTTGAATTCAAGTCGAACAAATAAAAAAGATGGCTGTAGTGCCATCTTTTTTATGTCTTCTATATTTTGCTTTCAAAGCAAGTAAAAACACAGAATGGATAGGATATTTAATCAGTTGTTCAAATTCCAATAAGGCTTTTAGGTATTCTTTTCTGCTGATCCTTGACGGGCGGCACGTACAGTCACACCGACTGATGCTAGCATGATACAGATCAGTGCCACGGCCTGAAGAAGCGTAATTTTTTCGCCTAATAGTACAAAACCGGCCAGTGCAGCCAAAGCCGGAGACAGGCTGGACAGGGTGCCATAGCTGGTTTTATTCAAATGCTGAAGTGCCTTTAAATCCAGAGCATAAGGAATGGCTGTTGCCAGTACAGCAATAGTAATTGCCTTGCCCCAATACTGGGTGTCTATCAAGGCAGGAGCATTGTTATACAGTCCGATTGGTAACAGGCATAAGGCTGAAATACTGATCGCAATAGTCAGTGCATGCATGCCGATATTTTGCTGCACCACGCGTTGCCCGAAGAAAATATACAGTGCCCAACAGAACCCCGCACCTAAAGCACAGGCGGCGCCCACCAGGTCGAAATTACTGCTATTAGCCTGTCCCCATGGCACCATCAGTGCGATGCCTAAAATGGCCATCAATACCCAAATATAGTCACTACGATGTTTAATCGAAATGAGGGCTAGGCCGAGCGGACCAATAAATTCCAGACCAACTGCAATTCCCTGCGGTAATCTTCCTAGAGACAAATAGAATAAAATATTCATGACCCCTAAAGCAGCGCTATAGCAGAGCAAATCCCGCCATTTCAAAAAAGGCAAACGCTGAATGATTTTCCAGGAACGAAACATCACGCCGACAATGATCGCTGCAAAACAGAGTCTTAAAATGGTCACTGTGATAGGGTCAAGGACCAGAAAAAGTTGCTTGGCGAAGGATGCACTGATCTGGTACGACATCATGGATAAAACCATGTACAACACAGCAAGGAGTTGGGCGTTTGGCATGGGAGTTACTTACACCATAAAGGTGTAATCAGGACATGGAAGAAAGCGGGATTATAGCAAAACGGTTAATTTTTAATGAGTAGGGGTGGAAATAATTTTAAATTTAAAGTTACTTTTAAAAAGAGAAAATTTTGATCTTAGAAGAGTATTAGACTGAATTTATCGACTTTGAGTAGGCTTTTCCAGCTAATATTTTTTTAAATTCAAAGTGAGTAGTATTTCTTATAACGAATTTTAAATTTAAAAGTGCTCAACTGTATTTTTTCTTCTTTGACTGGTCACCGTACAACCCACTGAAGCACTGATAATCGTGGCCAATGCCAGCCACTGCGTCCACAACAAGGTTTCCCCCAAGAATACAAAACCTGACAGCGCGGCAATAGCGGGTTCCAGACTCATCAAGGTGCCGAAACTGAGTGCGCTTAAATTACGCAGTGCGATCATTTCCAGAGTGAAAGGCAGGGCACTGGCCAGTACTGCCAAAGCCACAAAATACAGCAAACTCATCGGTTCAAAAGTATGTGCCGGCATGCCTGCAAAGAGCGCAATCGGCATCAAAACCAGCATACCGACAAACATGCCCAAGCATACAGTATGATTGCCAGAAACGCCTGAAGGTCTTTGGCCGGCAACGATATATAAGGCCCAGCAAGCACCGGCACCTAGGGCAAATGCAATCCCGATCGGGTCAAGCGGCTGGGCAGCCTGATCAAAAGGGAATAGCAGAACCAGGCCCAGAATCGCCAGACCGACCCAGACAAAGTCGAATTTTTGCCGCGCATAAAACAGGGCAACACTTAAGGGGCCAATAAATTCAAAAGAGACAGCAATTCCCAGCGGCAGGCGATCAATCGACAGGTAAAACAAGAGGTTCATGCCGGCCAGAGCAATGCCATAACTGATAATGGCTGGCCACTTGATCTGTCTGAAATGGATTCGCCAAATTTTAAAAATCAGTGCCAAAATCATAGCGCCTAACAGCAGACGCATGGCTGAAACGGTCAGGATGGGAAACTGACCGAACAGATATTTGGCAAAGGAGCCACTGCTTTGCATACTGATCATGGCGATCAACAGAATCAGCGGCGCTTGCACCATTGGTGCAATTTTAAAATTCAGCATGACTAAATAGGTTTCGATTTCTCGAATAGCGGAAGAGCAGCATAAGCTGAAAAAGGTATTAAAAATACAAACCTTAAAAACAAAAAACCACAGCCCGAGAGCTGTGGTTTCTTTGAAATCTTGAATTAGAACAATACGCGTGCGCGGATTGTACCTTCAACATTAGAAAGCATATCAAGTGCTTCATGAGATGCAGCAGCATCTACATCCATCACTAGGTAACCGACATCACCTTTAGTCATCAGTGACTGACCAGAGATGTTGATGCCTTGTTCAGCAAACAGGTTGTTGATTTTAGACAACACGCCCGGAATATTTTGATGGATGTGCAGTAAACGGTGTTTGCCTTCAGTCAATGGCAATGCAATTTCTGGGAAGTTCACCGCAGAAAGCGTCATACCCTTGTCAGAGTAAGCTACAAATTTCTCAGCGACTTCCAGACCGATGTTCGCTTGCGCTTCCATGGTCGAACCCCCCACGTGCGGAGTCAGGATCACGTTTGGCAGGTTACGCAGTGGAGAAACAAATTCTTCACCGTTTGCTTTAGGCTCTTTCGGGAATACATCTACCGCAGCACCAGCAATGTGACCAGATTTGATCGCATCTGCCAGGTCTTCGATCACGACACAGGTACCACGTGCCGCGTTGATGAAGATTGAACCTTCTTTCATTTGCGCGAACTGATCTTTGGTCATGAAGTTACGTGTAGACGGAACATCAGGAACGTGTAGAGAAACCACATCGGCATTTGCCAAAAGTTCGCCCAAGCTACCGACTTGACGTGCATTACCTAAAGGCAATTTAGTCACTGTATCGAAATAGATCACTTTCATACCCATGCTTTCAGCAAGTACAGAAAGTTGTGAACCAATTGAACCGTAACCTACGATACCTAAAGTTTTACCACGTGTTTCGAACGAACCAACTGCAGATTTGTTCCAGCCGCCTGTGTGTGTGTCTGCTGATTTTTCAGGTACACGACGTAGAAGAAGAATTGCTTCAGCAAGTACAAGTTCAGCCACTGAACGCGTATTTGAGTAAGGTGCGTTAAAGACTGGAATACCGCGACGCATTGCAGCGTCCAGGTTCACCTGGTTGGTACCAATACAGAAACAACCGACAGCAATCAGTTTGTTCGCAGCTTCAAAGACTTCTTCAGTCAATTGAGTACGGGAACGAATACCGATGAAGTGAGCATCTTTGATCGCTTCTTTCAACGCTTCACCCTCAAGCGCAGTTTTACGATAATCGATGTTGGTATATCCAGCAGCATTTAGAGTGTCGATTGCATTCTGGTGAACGCCTTCTAACAACAAGAAACGGATTTTATCTTTAGGTAGAGATAGATGTTGGCTCATTACGGCTCCGCTACAAAGGCCAAATTTAGTCGCGGTATAATAGCACAGGAAAAGCGCACTTATACATTTCCTTAATGACGCTCACATCAGCTATTCTGGCAAGATATATTGATAATAATGATCATGGTGTTTGATTTAAATCTGCATTTTCAAAGGTATATTATCAAAATTGTCATTTTTCGCGGGAAACACCAAAAAATAGCTTATAATATTGCGCCATGGTTATTAAAGCAGCGTGATCCGGTGCTTTAATAACCATGTTTCGCCTGATTTGTATCCATGTTTTTATGCATAAAAAATGTGCAAATGAACCAGCGAAGTCTCTCTTGTTTAAATCATGCTAGGTCTGCAAACGATGAATGCTCCAGTCGCTTTAACCCCTGAGTTATTGACCCAATTGACTGCAATTGTGGGTGAAAACCGTATTAAAACCGATACGGACAGCCTCCAGAATTGGGGTCGCGATCATACGAAGCACTTTGATCCAAACCCGTCAGTCGTCGTTTTTCCATCGTCCACTGAGCAAGTTCAAGACATCGTAAAACTGGCGAACCAATTTAATGTTGCAGTGACTCCATCGGGTGGTCGTACCGGTCTTTCTGCAGGTGCAGTCGCAGCCAATGGCGAGATCGTGGTCAGCATGGACAAGATGAACCAGATTCTGGAGTTTTTCCCGGCAGATCGTATGGTGCGCGTACAGGCAGGTGTGGTGACTGAACAGTTACAGAACTATGCTAAAGAGCAGGGCATGTATTACCCAGTTGACTTTGCTTCGGCAGGTTCATCGCAAATTGGCGGTAACATCGGCACCAATGCTGGCGGCATCAAAGTGATTAAATACGGCATGACCCGTAACTGGGTACTTGGCCTGACCGTTGTGACGGGTAAGGGCGATGTATTGCGTCTGAACAAAGGTATGATCAAGAATGCAACCGGTTATGCGCTACAACATTTATTTATTGGTGGTGAAGGCACGCTGGGTCTGGTGACGGAAGCGGAAATTAAGCTTGAACGTCAACCGCAAGACCTGCAAGTGATGGTACTGGGTGTACCTGACTTTGATGCGATCATGCCGTTATTGCATGCCTTCCAGGCGAAAATTGACCTGACTGCATTTGAGTTCTTTGGTGAACTGGCGATGCAGAAAGTCTTGGCCCATGGTCACGTGCAACGTCCATTTGAAACTGAATGCCCATTCTATGTATTGCTTGAGTTTGAAGCGCCGTTTGAGCCGATTATGGACAAGGCGATGGAAATCTTCGAGCATTGCATGGAACAAGGTTGGGTACTGGACGGCGTAATGAGCCAAAGCCTGGATCAGGTAGAAAGTTTATGGCGTTTACGTGAAGATATTTCTGAATCTATCGCGCCATTTATTCCATACAAAAATGACATTTCCGTTCTGATCACGCACGTTCCTGCATTCATTAAAGAAATTGATGCGATTGTATCGACGAATTACCCAGACTTTGAAATCTGCTGGTTCGGTCATATCGGTGACGGTAACTTGCACTTAAATATCTTAAAACCTGCTGATTTGTCTAAAGATGAATTCTTTGCCAAATGTCAGGTGGTGAACAAGTATGTCTTTGATACCGTGAAAAAATATGACGGTTCAATTTCTGCGGAACATGGTGTGGGCATGACCAAAAAGCCATATCTTGAATATTCACGTTCTGTGGAAGAAATCGAATATATGAAAGCTCTGAAAAAAGTGTTCGATCCAAATGGTATCATGAACCCGGGTAAACTTTTCGATCTTTAATCGGTCGGAATTGAAAAAAGCGCATCGAAAGGTGCGCTTTTTTATTGCTGTGTAAATACAGTTACAGAGTCTAAATGGTTTTGTACTAAGAAGCTCGGCATGATGGGTTGGAATAAGAATGACGATAAAGGGTTAAATAATATGTTCCGGATATTGGCAGTCGCAACTCTCGCTTTTGGTATATTGGGTTCAGGCTGTGCAACTGCTCAACAGGTCATTGCAAAGGTACAGTCGTCTTCGGACACGCCTTTGGAACAGGTTTTACAATTAAGAACGGATTTACGCAAGGAACTGGCAACGGTTGAATTACGGCAGTTCTTTGACAAGGTAGAGTCGCCCACGATTGGACAGGTCAAAGTCACTGAAACCGGTTTAATGGATGATTCGGTACATTCGGTACAGACCATTTATTATTTTAAACGGGAAGATAACAGCTGGATGCTGGAAAACACCGAGAAGTTGTATCGTTGTGCAAGAGGTTCTAATACCAAGACTTTCCAGAAAGCGGTCTGTCCATAATAGTGTTTGATCTTTAGGCAGTTTTTGGTTAAAAGCGTATCTAAGGATGCGCTTTTTTGTTTTGGGAAGGGGAAGTTAATGGACTCAAATATATTAGCCGCTACAATTGGCGTAATTGGAGGATTTTTAGCTTCACTCTTATTATTCTATCTAAATAGGTTTTATACCAACTACGATAAAAGAAAATCAGAAAAAATCCTACGAGAAAAATTATTGTATCGTGAGAAAGATAGTGAACTAGAGGCAGATCAAAATTTTATTTTTCTTTACCTAATTTGAAAAGAGAAGTGTATTTAAACTGTCATATCAATTGGGATAGCGGAATCACTCTTAATATGATGAAAGGTAATGAAGACTTAATCTGGTTTTTAAGATTCTGTTGGCTAAGCTTAGTAAGATTTTTTCCTCAAGATCATTTTTCAACAGAAGGACATGTTAATTATATTGATCAATTTATCATGGATAGGGCTAACTATCATTCCTCTAGATTAGACTGTAGTGACCAATTAAAAAGTGGGAGTATTTCAAAAATAACGCTAGGATATTCAATAGCAAAAGATATTGATCAACTAATTATAGACTTGGTAGAACAAATTCTTCATTTTGAAAATGTTAGAAAAGAAAAATGGTTTCAAGAGTGGAATTCAGTAGAGTCTATTTGATTTTTATAAATTATTAGAATATAGATGAATAATGTATCCTCCCTTGATTTGTAATGATTATAAGTACTTTTCATTTCACGGCTTTTCAATAATTTTTATGAATTAGATAATTTGGTTTCAAGTCGCTAAAAGCAAAAATAATATTTTGATTAGGTCATTAAAAAAGAGAACGGACTTAAAAACAGGACTCTGCTAAAATTATTTCTTTCTATTTTAGACAAAGTTCAGTCTGTTAAAACGGGCAGACTGACAATAAAAACTCCCATGCAAAATATCCACACCCAAAAACTGACCCGTGCCACACTTATGTTCCCGCTGGCACTGGTCCTGTTTGAATTCTCAGTCTATATATGTAATGACCTGATTCAACCGGCCATGCTGGCGATTACCCGTGATTTTGGCGTGAGTAGTTCATGGGCACCATCCTCCATGTCCTTTTTCCTGTTGGGTGGGGCATTTGTCGCAGCGATTCTGGGACCTTTGTCCGATCGTCTTGGACGTAAAATGGTACTGCTGGGTGGTGTGGCATTTTTCACGATTAGCTGTCTGGCTATTTTATTAACACCCAATATCGAAAGTTTCTTATTCCTGCGCTTTTTACAGGGCTTTGGCCTGTCCTTTATTACCGCCGTTGGTTATGCCGCCATTCAGGAAAGCTTTGAAGAACGTGATGCCATCAAAGTCATGGCACTGATGGCCAATGTGTCTTTGCTGGCACCTTTGCTAGGACCAGTGCTGGGTGCCTTTATGATTGATCATATCTCTTGGCATTGGGGCTTTATCGGTATCGCATTTCTGTCATTTCTGAGCTGGTTCGGCCTGAAAGCCAAAATGCCAAACCTGAAAGTCAGTATTCCCAGACAGCCGGTCAGCTATATTCTGGATGACTTTAAACAGGTTTTAAAAAATAAACGCTTTGTGATCATGACTGTAGCCTTGCCTTTGGTGAGTCTGCCCTTGATGTTATGGATTGCCCTGTCACCCGTGATTCTGGTCGAGCAATTTGGATTCAGTAGCGTGCAATATGGTCTGGCGCAGTTTCCGGTCTTGGGCGGCCTGATTGCAGGTAATCTGATTCTGCTAAAAATTATCGATAAAATACCGCTGGGCAAAACCGTATTATTGGGTCTGCCACTGATGTTGCTAGGTACCGGTTTATTGATGATGGGCTTATTGATTCCAGAATATTTTATTCATTGTCTGATTATCGGCACCACTTGTATCAGTCTGGGTGAGGGTGTGAGTTTTTCGGTACTGTATCGTTTTGCATTAATGTCTTCTGAAGTGTCCAAAGGCACGGTGGCTGCGACGGTTTCTATTATCCTGATGCTCAGCTTTTTTGTGGTGATTGAAGCAGTAAGGATGGCGTATGAAGCCTACGATATCTGGGCCTACTGTGCTGCCTCTTTGATTCTGATTGCACTCTGGTTTACTTTGCCGCGCATGCAGCTCAAACAGTTAATGCTGGAAAGACAGGAGCGTGGGGAGTTTTGATTCCTTATCGAGGGAACTTATAAATTATTGAAATCATATGTTCAGTATTGAATTTCCCTCTCCTTTTAGGAGAGGGCTAGGGTGAGGTTAAGTATTTAATAAGTTCCCTCTCTCTAACTCTCTCCCAAAGGGAGAGAAAATTTTCTTTTGACTGATCTAATTATATTAGGATTCTACAATTAAGCTTCAGCGGGCTGTTCCAGCTTCTTCAGTTTCATATCAAACAGGAATGGACCGAAAGGCAGAATCGAAGCGATTAAACCCATCACAAACATGCTGAGAGACCATTTCTGTTTTTCACATACTGCGAATAACACCACCAGAAACAGCACAAACAGTACCCCATGACCCATACCGACATATTTGACCAGAATCGGATTATCCATCATATATTTCACTGGCATCGCGATAAATAACAGCAGCAGGAATGAAATCCCTTCAAGCAAACCGACCAGACGCAAAGTTTTGATGTTCATAATACATATTGATTTAACCGAATTGGTTTTGAGTGTACCGAATATCACCTGAATATTGAATCTTAATAATAAAAATATATTCAATATTTTTAATAAGTTATAACCAAGTAAGGCAGTTGGTTATTTAATCTCGGCACCTAGTAATTCATGACGTAATTTTAGTAATTCCGGTAAGGTTTCCAGCAATAAACTGATCTGTTTCAGCACCAAAAGCAGATGTGCTGACTGGTTTTCCTGGGTACTTAAGCGTTGAATTTCTGCCAGTTTATGATCGATGTCGTAGGTAGCTAAAGGCTGTTGTTGCAGCAATACCCCAGTTAAGGTTTGCTGACACCAGCGCATTAAAACCAGAATTTGTGCATCAGTAACCTGCTCACGGTGACTCCCCAATGCTGCAATATAGCTGAGCTGGCTATGGCTATAAACCAGATAGCGAAAGGCACTTTTGACTAGTTGCGGATCTGGATTCGGTTCGGTACTCAGGCTTGAAATCATGCTGGATAAATCAATCTGTGCATTGTGGGCCAGACGCCGTGCAGTCCTGTAAGCAATACTGTTATCTTTACCGTTTTGATATTGCTCGACCACTGCAGCAAAATAGTCCAGTGTAGCAAGCGATGATTTTTTAATATTGCTGGAAATATTGCGAAAATTCCAGTCAGGCCAGATCCAGCTTACTGCCATCCAGGCAATCAGACAGCCTATGAGGGTATCAATGATACGTGGCAAAATGATCGCGTAACCGGCACCTTTCAGGTTGAAGATCAGGAGTACCATCAATGTCGCCATGAGAGTGGCCATGGCATATTTTTTGGAACGTAGATAGAAAAAACCGACACCAAAAATTACTGTTAGCAATAACTGACCTTCGACACTTGGCACAAAATACAGAATGGGAACGCCCAGCATGACCCCCAATAATGTTCCGAGCGTCCGCAATTTGAGCCGGCTTTGGGTGGCAAAATAACTGATCTGACAGACAAACAGGCTGGTCAGTAAAATCCAGTAGCCATTTTTCGCAAAGGGCAATAATGAAATGGCATAGCCGACTAGAAACACAATGGCAATCCGCACCGCATGCCGAAAGAGTGCCGATTGCGGACTCAAGTGCGGTTTGAGTTTCAGCCAGAGATCTGTGCTATCGCGAATATCATCATCAAACAGGCTCAGGTCATCAAAATGCTGCTGATAGCGTGGCTTATACAGTGCCTGTTGATCATGCAGGTGTTGTAACTGCTCATGTACACTCAGCAGATTGGCCAGAATAAGCTGTAAATTTTTAACTTCAATATTCTGTGGGTGTTGGGCAATCCAGTCCTGCATCGATTCCTGTAAATGTTTTAATGCCTGTTCATCATCTGCAGACAGATAAAATTTTTCATTGCGCAATACACATTCTGCCAAATGTTGACAGGCAAGGGCTTGCAGACGGATATTTTTCTGAATCCGGAAAATCAGGTCAGTGCGGCTAAAATGCTGTTCGATCTGTTCATAATGCAGATAATTGGCTGTGGCCTGTTCATGAATATCCTGCATCAGAAAATACAGATTCAGCCAGTAAATGGTGTTACGATTGGCACGCGAAGCTTTGAGTCGGGTCAATAGCGAATCTTTGCTACGGTTAAAACTCTGAATGACTAAAGTATTTTTAAGTGACAACTCATAGAGCAGGTTTTCAACATTCGGATGCTGGTCCGGATCAAAAAGTTTGGCTTTACTCAGCAGTAAATCCGACATGTGCTGCAAGCTTTGTGCGAGATTTTCCTGAACCTGCAAGGTAGGACGCAGCAGAAAAAATAGAATAGACGTCAGGCCGTACCATAGCGCCCCAATGACAAAATAAAGCGGCTGTTCATACCAGTGCTGATATTCGCCCAAGCCAAACATGGTATAGATTGACAGTAAAATGGTGCCAAATGAAATTGTGGCATAACGTTGGCCTAAGGCACCCAGTAGAATAAACAGCGCACTCGACAGCGATAGCCATAATGCAAACCAGAATTTATGTGGAGCAAGAAATTCCAGAATGCTGCTGACACTAAAAAACAGAATGATGACCAGTAACAGGTTGCGCAAACGCAGGCTTAGCCGGTCATCAAAATCAGTCAGTGCAGTGGCAATTGCCCCTAACGTTACTGGAACGATCAAGGACTCATAACCCAGAAATTTCAGACCGAAAGTGGTACCTAAAAACACCAGCATGATCTGCAGGCAATAAGTCATCAGCGCAGTGGACTGAAAGGGCAGCAGGACAGGTTTTATAATTTTAACAAAAAAAGTAGCAGTCACAGGTTGGGCAGTATTCACAAGGACATGATCCGGGAAGTAAAAACGCAAAGTTCTGAATGCAATTTAGACGCCAAAATAAAGGAAATGTCTATAAAAAACGGGCATAGTGCCCGTTTTTCTATTGAGTCATTGGCATGAAGGTGTTTAGATCACACCACAGGCAATACGTTCACCGCCGCCGCCCAAGGGTAATGGGTTGTCTGAATAGTTGTCGCCACCGGCATGAACCATAATGGCACGACCCTGAACATCAGCCAGTTTCAGACGTGGCGCAAGCAGGGTGACACGTGCAGTTCCATCTGTATTGACTTTCAATGCGGGTAAATCACCTAAGTGACCGGTCACTGGCGTACCGTGATGCGGTGCCTGATTTGGATTGTAATGGCTACCTGCAGCCAGTGCTGCACCCATCTTGCCGTCTTTCATGGCAGGCGCGCATGAACCATTTTCATGAATATGGAAACCGCGTTCACCCGCAGGAAGTTGTTTCAGGTTGGTACGAATGACCAGACCGGCTGGACTGTCACTGAGTAATACGGTCCCAATCTCTTGGCCCACACCTTGAGCATTTACAGCATTCACAGTCACTGCTCTGACCACTTCATTTGATGGGGAGGTTGATGCACAACCGGTAAAAAGTGCGGCGCTTAACGCGCAAAGTGTCGTAATTTTAAACAATGAAGACATGATTTTGGCATCCTGATCTTTATTCTGTTTTGTGGATTCATTTAAACAGAGCAAGATCAGAAGCTCTATATAGAATCAGTACTTAAATGTTTTGTTTTGTTTAAGTCGATTCTATCTATGCTTTAAGGTGCGTTGGGCGGTGTGTCTTGTGTTTCCGGATCAATCTCATGTGCCATGGTGGCTTTAGGCATCATTAAAGGTTCATTCAGATTACTTTCATGTAACCATTCACGCCAGATTGCAAGCAGCACAGCCAGAATCACCGGGCCAATAAACACCCCGACCAGACCAAAACTGGCAATACCACCCAAGACTCCAAACATGATCAGCAGGAAAGGAATCTGGGTGGCGCCCGAAATAACCAGTGGACGAATCACGTTATCGGCAGTACTGACAATACAGACACCCCAGACCATGACCCCAATGGCTTCAATGGTTTGTCCTTGTGAAAACAGCCATAGCGCCACCGCACTATAGGCGAGGGGTGGACCAAAGGGAATCAGGGCAAAAATAAAGGTCACAATGGTTAAAACCATCGGATTCGGAACACCTGCAACAAAATAGCTCAGACCTGCCAACAAGGACTGTGCAATCGCAGTCAAACCAACCCCATAGACCACGGCACGTGTAGTTGCAGAGATGGTAGAAAAATAATGATGTACACGTGGGCCGACCACCATTTCAAAGGCTTTACGCACCTGATTTAAAATGGTCTGACCATCACGGTAGAAGAAAAATAGCGAAAGTACCGCAAAACACAATTTAAAGATGTTTTTGCTGACTTCATTCAACACCACTTTGCCATAATTCAGATGACCTTGAATCCAGGTCGATACCGACAGTGCAATACTCTGTGGATCAGTATTGATTTCATTTAAGGTTCGGGTAATTTCCTTGCCGACAATCGGAAGCCCGCGAATAAAATCTGGGACATTCAGGTGACCGGAAAACACTTGTCGCTGCAATTCAAAATACAGGTTACGACCTTCATGCTGCAACATGAAAATGGCGAAAATAAACGGCAGACCAAAGACCAGAATCACGGCCAAGATCATTACGGTTGCGCTTAATGTCGGTCGATTGCCGCATAGGCGTAATACCGACTGATACAGCGGCCAAGTCATATAGGCAATAATGGCTGCCCAAACTACAGGAATGATGAAATACTTGAGTATATGAAAACTCAAAAAAATCAGGATAAAGAACAATCCAAATAATAAGACTTTTTGTAATGTAGGCGCGTACTGTTGCACTGAATTTAATGACTCATTTTTTAGGTCGTGTTCAGGCATATTAACTGAAAAAAAAGCGATCGAAAATGATAGCTAGCCAAGTAGCGAGATTATTTTCCCAAAGCTATACCACGATTCAGATGATTGACTCAAAACCACTGACTCGGATCATCAATAATGGCATTCAGTACCGGTTGCCATTGAGCCTGCAGTTCCCGGTAGATTTTCTGAGGTTTATCAAAGACGGACAGGCCTTCCATAGCCAGTCGGCTATAAGGGGCACGTTCCGAAATCCAGGCCACTGGCTGCTGGTCGATCTTGTCAAAAAATTGTTGTATGTCCTGATTGCTGGCGGCATTTGGTTTGGTACGGTTGGCCAAAAGTAAAATTTCAACCTTGCCCTTACGGATGCGTTTAATATCCTGCAAATGTTTGAGAAAACGGCGGGTCGAATCGATATCAAAAAAAGAAGGCTGGATCGGGATGATAATCGCATGTGCTTCACTGATCAGCTGTTCGGCATGATCGTCGGTCAAAGCACCTGGTGCATCAATAATCAGGTATTCGATTTGTTTGGGCGCGTCACCAATGGACTTGCTGTTGCGCCAGTCCAGACTTTGAATTTGTGCCGCCTGTGCTGGACGATGCTTGAGCCATTGCAATGTTGATTTCTGGTTGTCGGCATCGGCCAATGCTACCTTATAACCTTTTTGTGCGAGTGCTGACGCTAAACTAATGGCTGTCATGGTTTTACCACAACCGCCTTTCTGATTCGCAACTAAAATTGTTTTCATGACTCAAGGTGATTTTATTCTGTTCCGGCCTAGCATATCATTCTTTTCAAGTATGCAAATGGCCGAAGTCCTCAACTTCAGTCGAATGCGATACTATAAAAATCAGGCAAATTAGGAAGATTGAATGTCCATATGGATGGCCATGCTGATTGGCGCATGTATCGGGGTGGTATTGACCACTATTATTTTAAGTCAAACGCGTAATGGACGGATCAAGGCCGAATATGAGCAATATATTGCCGAGCTGGAACTGGAGCATCAGCAGTCTCTCATTGCCGCGCAAAAACGCAGCGTGAATACCAGCCGTGCCGTTCTCAAAGGCAAAATGGCGGAACAGCTCGCGCCGATCATGCCGGAATTTCAATATCTGCCGAGTGACGCCAAGTTTCTGGGCGATCCAGTCGATTATGTGGTCTTTGATGGTTATACCGATTTTCGTGATGGCGAAGGCGATGCTGAAGATATTGAAGTGGTCTTGATTGACATTAAAAGTGGCGGAGCACGTCTGACCAAAGGCCAGCAAGCTATTGCCCGTGCGGTTCAGGAAGGACGGGTACGTTTTGAAACCATTCGGATTGATTTTCAGGATTAACCAAAATCCAGTGAAGAATAAAAATTATGCAAAAATTACTGATCACTGCGCTGCTGTTTATGCTTGGACTCTGGGTCTGGAATGAGTTTTTTCGTGCCATTCCACATCTGCAAGAAAAGGGTGTACTTAAAAACTTTAAAGTAGAACCGGTCAAGCGTATATCAGCGACTTATATTGTGCATGATCACCGTTTCGTAAAACCTGATCGTCGGGTGCTGCATCAGGTCAGCCCTGTGGTGGGGCATTTTAATGATCTGGCCTATCTGAGCAATATTGATGTGTTGTTGCTGACTCAACCGCTGCCGGCCATGCAGGCAACATTGGAGTTTGATGAAGCAAAGCGCTGCTATCAGATTGAAGGACAAATTAGCAAAGTGGATCGTGACTTCGTCAATACGCATGTGCAGCATTTCAGTCTGATTGCTGCCACTGAAAAAATTGCCGATCAGATTCGCCGGTTAAAATCGGAGCAGAAAATCACGCTCACGGGTGATCTGGTAACAGTTCATTCAGGCACGACTGGACAAGAATTCCGGGTCGGGACGGGCTCTGAATATCGTGCTCATTGTCAGTTGCTGCAAGTAACCCACGTCCAGCAGCACTAAATACAAGAGAGTAGTGAATTAGCTCTATGGTTTAAGAAACCGGGCTAACAACATGCGTTGGCCAATCTTTGGAATACCTTCAGCATCTACATAACTTAAAGTTTCTATTTCAAAACCGGTTTCCAGCAAGGCGGTTTCAATATCCCGATTCAGATGACAGCCATCTGCGACTTTCTTTTGAATGGGAGTAAGTAAATGTTGCAGACGCTGAATATTTAAATTTTGCCGATTCAGGACATGTTCGACCACATGTAAAGTCCCACCCGGTTGTAGCACACGGTAAATTTCCTGTAGGCTCTGTTCCAGCTCTGCAATACTACAAAGCGTCCAGGTAGACACAATATTTTCCACACTATTTTCGGCAAAAGGCAAAAGTTCTACGCTGGACTGAATATGCTCAACCTGAAACCCTGCCTGTTGAATTCGCGCTTCTGCCAGTTTGAAGATCGCCGGATTTGGTTCTAGTGCATAGACTTTATCAACCGATTGATAAAAAGGCAGATTCAAGCCGGTACCAAAACCAATTTCTAGCACTTCACCGGAAATATCCAAAAGCAGTTCACGACGCAAGTCCATCAAGGATGGTGTTTGCATCACCTGATTCAGCAGATGCGGAAAGATATGTTGTTGATAAAGTTTATACAGCATTTGAGTTATTTTAATTTGATGGAAATACGTTCTAGCTTAACTGAAAAATAAAATGACAGGCATATATCGAGCTGACTAAATACGTGCAGTTTGTTACCAAGTTCAACTGTTTATTCATTAAAAAATCCGTAAGATCATGGAAGATATCCTTAAAACGTTTGATCAACTTGATTAGGATTAGATTAAAAATTATGTTCAAATACGTTAAACATTATGCTTTGCTGGCCAGCCTGTTGCTGCCTATTTCGGGCTATAGCTCGGTCGACCACAATATTGCCAAAGGTTTGCCTCCTGTCGTTAAAGGCCAGTCAATTTCGGTCTTACAGCCTTTTAAAGGTGATTTTCGTATTCTGGGTTCCAAGGTTTATAGTTCTGACCCGCAAGCCAAATTCTCTCCGATTGATTATGCAGTCAGTTGGGGGCTGTTTGCTGAACCTGAAATTGCCCGACATATCACCGTAAATCAATATGACCGCTATTTGAACTGGAAAATGGATCGAGTGCCAGTGCCAGTAGAACAAGCCAAGCAGATGGTGTCCAATATGCATATCATTCCTGCCAATCCTGAAATTGCCAAGGCAATTAAAAAGGTAAAGCGTGGCGATCTGGTGCGTATGCAAGGGGAACTGGTTGAGGTGCGTGACAAAGATCTGGTCTGGAAATCGTCCTTAACTCCGACCGATACGGGTGATGGTGCTTGTGAAGTCTTCCGCGTCAGTTCCATTAAATGGATCGAAAAAGTCGGTAAAAGCTAAAATAGACATCTTTTACACTTCTGATTTGCATAAAAAACCGCTCCTTTGAGCGGTTTTTTATCTGCTTAGAACTTACTTCGCAGTTAAAGCTTGACCTTCAAAGGTAATTCCATCCCAGCCATTCAGCATAAACTGGCGGATATTCTGATGATCAGTCGCCTCTGGCGTCGCCAGTACAGAAGCATAATGCTCAGCAAACAGGCTTAAGGTCTGTGCCTGATCCAGATCATTTAATTGTGCAAAAGAAAAGACTTTGGCGCTGCCCTGGTTTTCTGTGGCCGCATTATTCTGCTGGCCATTTTTAAATGCAGTTGGTGTATGCGTATAACGCGATTCGATATACGCAATTACATCTGCAAATTTTGCTTCGCCTGCTGCCAAATGGGCCAATAAATCCTGTGCCATGCTGTTTTTCCTGTGCCATTCATGAAAATTCGATGTGATAAATATAGCAATTTTCTTGCGAAGTTCCATGGTATTTCATTGATTTTCGGTTCAAGATAACAGTGAAATTTATCCAGGCTGAATACGAAACTTTGGATAAAATAAACTTGATCAATAAATAGAACAGGAAAAAATATGGGTTGGCTTTGGGTGGCAATGGGTGGGGCAATCGGTGCCAGTCTGCGTTATGCAGCAGGACTTTGGCTGTTTAAACCACAAATGCAATTTCCCTGGCCTACTTGGTGGATCAATATTTTAGGCTGTTTATGTGCCGGGATTTTTTTTGCCTGTAGCCAAAAATATCCAGCACTCCAACAAGAAGCTCGTCTGTTTTTAATGGTGGGGATTCTCGGTGGCTTTACCACATTTTCCAGTTTCGGTCTGGAAAGCTTTTTGTTATTCAAGCAAGGTGCTATGGGCCTAGCGCTGTTATATGCATTATCCAGCTTAATTGTTGGCATTATTGTTCTGGCGCTGGGCTTTTATTTAACTTCATTTGTGTTGGCACAGAGTTAAAATAAGCGCATAAAAAAGTCAGGAAATTGGAGGTCATTTCCTGACATAAACCACGATTTAAACTTTAAAATCATCGAGAGTTTTCGGTCTTAGCCCCGTTTAAAGCGGCCAAAACGTTTGTTGAAGCTTGCTACACGACCTTCATTACTGGTCTGACGTTGCTCACCCGTATAAAAAGGATGTGATGCACTCGAAATATCTAGTGTTACATAAGGATATGTTTTACCCTGATATTCTTTGGTTTGACTCGAGTTCATCGTGCTGCCAATCACGAAATAGGCATCGGCATTGGTATCATGGAATAACACTTCACGATACTCAGGATGGATATCTGAACGCATATCTAACTTCCTCATGATTCGTGATTAAATGTTATAATATAACATTTGATATTTCAAGTAATCTAGTGTTGCAGCGTGTAAGCCTATCGTCTCAATTTAACTTCGGCTCGGTACCAGTTCTTCAAATACATCACTTAAATCATCATGTACTTTGAGATGAATCAGGTTCCAGTATTGTCCTGAAATTGTCCGGTTCACCATCAAGGTATCAGGAGAGGGCTTAAATACATCCCAATATTTCAACGAAGGTTTTAGTAGCTCCATTCCATCATGATGCGCTGAGTTTTCAGCAAAATCATAGTGAGTGACCAGAGGACGCATAAGCACTTCCAGCCATTGTTCATACAACTCTGTGGGGAATTTTCCAGTTTCAGTCAAGGAATGTAGTGCATCCAGCTGTTGTTCGATTACGGGAATATTCTTCTCACGTGCAGCATGGATCAATTCTCTGAAATGTCCAATTACTTCAGTCGACAGCGTTTTAACGCCACCATAATCATAAACAATCACAGAGCCATCTTCACGAAATGCAAAGTTACCCGGATGTGGGTCACAGTGAAAGCGTTTCAGATAAAAAATTTCCTGACCAATGGCGCGGAAGAGGCGGCGACCTAAAGCATTTCGGGTTTCGAGTGGCCAAGTGCTGGCAGTTTCAATACTTTCACCAAGCTCCTGGCTCAAAGTCAGAATATGACGTGAAGAGTACTCATGAAACACTTTCGGAATTATAATTTTACTATCCAGAGATTCATGGAAGGCACGGGCGATTTCCAGATTCTGGGCTTCAATTTCATAGTTCAACTCATTGTCCAGACTGTGCTGAATTTCTTTAAATAATTGATCTTGAAGTTTACGATCAATCTTTAATACGCCCATCATGCGCAGTGCCAGACGAACTTGCTTCAGGTCGCTTTCGCAGGCTTCATCCACACCAGGATATTGCACCTTGACTACAACTTGCTGGCCATTCGGTAGAGTGGCTTTATGCACCTGACCAATCGAGGCCGCGGCAAATGGCTGTTCATCAAACTGCTGGAAAAGTTGCTGTAAAGGTTTACCCAATTCTTTTTCTACCTGTGCCTGAATTTCTTTAAACGGCATGGGTGGCGCCTGACGCTGTAACTTGGCAATGGCTTTAGCGACTTCGGGCGGGAAAACATCTTTATATTGAGAGGCGATCTGGCCAACTTTCATGACTGCGCCTTTCATTTCCCCCAAGGTATCCGCAATCTGCACACCAATATCCTGAAATAATTTACTGCGCGCAGTGTTTTTCTGCTCGTCATCGGCAGTTAAATTTTTAATGGAATTGGAGAGGGTTTTACCTGCAATACTTGCGGTCATTCCGGCAAGTTTCATAAAGCGACGACCGGGTGTGCTAGCCGTTTTTGCCATGCGAGATTCCTTGAAACCAACTATGAATGGATGTATTTGATCATAGGTGACAACGGTTCAATTGCCTAGATTTAATTGTAGAGGTTGTGTTGTGATTTCCTTCAGCTTCTCCATGTTTAATGCATCATCTTTGATTTGTTAAAAGATTTATCTTTATTGCTTGCGTTTAAACTATAAGAATATGCCGGAATCCGTCATCGTTTTAGATAAGACCGAGTACTAATTCTGAATGTTGTTTTATAGCTAAAAGCTTAGAATAAACAGAGTATAGTAATGAAGAAAATTCAATGAAAGTCTATCGATATTTTACCGGGAAAGATGATGTACATTTTTGTGCGCGGGTGACCCGTGCCTTAAATGAAGGTTATGAGCTATATGGTTCACCCACCATGACTTTTAATGGTACGGATGTAATTGTGGGGCAGGTGGTGATTAAAGATGTAGTGGATGAATCTGAGATTCCACAAGGATTAAAAAATGCGCTGGATCTTTAATCTCAGCGCATTTTCTAGCTTAAATTAATCAAATAAAAGTGTTTAGTTGTTTAGACTTAAGCGTTTATTATTGCCATATAAACGGCCCAATAAAAGTATACAAGCTACGCTGAGGCCTACAATCAGGCCAACCCAGACACCGGCGGCGCCCATGTCGGTAAAGCGGGACAAATACACCCCGACCGGGAAGGCGATGACCCAGTAAGCCAGCATGGTAATCCACATTGGCCCCTTGGTATCCTGCATGCCGCGCAGACAACCTGCCGCACTGATCTGCCAGGCATCCATCAGCTGATAGGCAATGGCAAACAGAATCAGATACACCGCAATTTGGGTCACGATCAGATCTGAGGTGTAGAGTGCTACGATTTCATTGCGGAAAACCCAAAGCAGAATCATGGTCAGGATCGCCAGAATAGTGGCAGTAATCAGGCCGAGATATTGTACTTTACGCATGGCTTGCCAGTTCTGTTCACCATAGTAGGTGCCAACCCGAATGGTCAGGGCAATCGCCAGTGACATGGGAATCATGAACAGTTGTGAAGTGACAGAAATAGCAATCTGATGGGCAGCGACAATGGTCTCACCCAAAGGACTCAGCACAATTGCAGCAGTACTGAAAATACTGACCTCAAAAAAAATTGCCAATCCGATTGGAAAGCCAAGCTGTAAGATGCGCTTCATCCATTCCGGGTTGATTTTTTCCCAATGGGTAAAAGGCTGGGTACGTTGATAGGCCTTATTTTTAAAGATATACAACGCGAGGGTGATGACCATTAGCCACTGTAAAATCGCCGTGGCAAACCCACAGCCTGCACTGCCTAGGGCCGGAACAGGGCCAATACCATACATAAAGATATAGTTCAGCGGAACTAGCAAGACCAGCGCCAATAAACTAATCACGGTCACCGGACGCGGATTTCCAATCGCTTCAGAATAGCCGCGTAAGGCCGCATACATGGTTACCGCTGGCATACCAAAACCAATCGCATGCAGAAATAAACCGGCTTTAGGTTGTAAGCTTTCCGGTACACCTAAAAGTGGCAAAGTGGCCGGCAAGAGTTGCAAAATCAAGCCGGCAATTACCCCAAGAATCAGGGCAACCCAAAGCGATTGACGTGCAATGGTGGCAATTTTTTCAGGTGTGCGTGCGCCATTGGCCTCAGCAACCAAAGGCGTCGTGGCAATCATAATGCCACTAAACAGCAGCATCACCGGAATCCAGAGTCCTACTCCGACGGCAATCGCGGCAAGATCGGTAGCAGACAGGTGACCGGCCATAATGGTATCAATCAGGCCCAGACCAGCCTGAGAAAATTGAGTCACCAGAATAGGCAGCATCAGATGAAAAAGTTTTTTTAATTCAAAACCAAAGGTTGTGACTGGTGAAACATTCGACACAAAAATTACTCATCGTGATCATGTGCTTAAATAGAAGGTTTAGCGTTGTAAAGTGAGAAGCACACCAATAAAAATTACCACGCCGCCTAAAAGACGTTGCCAGTTAACCGGCATTTTTTCATTACCCAACAATCCCAGATGATCGACCAGCATCGACATCACCATCTGACCAAAAATAATGAGACCGCTAAGAACCAGAAAGCCAAGTTTGGGCGCTGCATAAATGCTCATACTAATCGCGTATACACCCACGATTCCCCCTAGCCATAAATACCAGGGAACACTTATCAATTCCTGTAAACCGGGTTTGGGATTAGACTGAAAAAGTACGATTACGGCCAGCACTATTGTACCAATCAAAAAGGAAAAAAATGCAGCTTGAATAGGAGAATATAAATATTCTTTTAGTTGTGTGTTAATTGCAGTCTGGAGTGTCAATAAAACACCGATTGCAAAAACCAAAGGAAGTAAAATAATAAATTGAGAAGATATTTTCATAATTTTAACTGACTAATTCTATTTAAATTTTTAGACATATCACACGATCAAATTTAATTTTAGCAGTGTTGCCGCCGAGTCATGTTAAAATTCGGCTATATCTTGTAATCGTTTTTGAGTAGTTCTTTGGCTGAATTGAATCCTGCTGCTGTCCCTTTGTCCTTATATATTCATATGCCTTGGTGTGTGCGCAAATGTCCTTATTGTGACTTCAATTCGCATGCGGTTCCGGATGGTCAATTATCACTGGAATTGGAACAGGAATATTTACGAGCACTGGTGGAAGACTTTAAAACTCAGGTCGATTTTGCCCAAGGCCGGCAGATTCACAGTGTCTTTATTGGTGGGGGGACGCCGTCACTGATTTCTGCCCCAGGCTATCAATGGTTATTTGATCAGCTCAAAGCCGTTATTCCCTTTGCCGAAGGCTGTGAGATTACGCTGGAAGCCAATCCCGGCACAGTCGAACATGATCCGTTTGCCGGTTATTTGCAGGCCGGCATTAATCGTTTGTCGATTGGGGTACAGAGTTTTAATACCGAGCATCTCAAGCGTTTGGGACGGATTCACAGCAATGAAGATGCGATTTCTGCCATTGGGTTAGCACGTGAAGCCGGCTTTCAGCGCATTAATGTCGACTTGATGCATGGTTTGCCTGAACAGACCTTGGATCAGGCTTTGCATGATTTAAAACTGGCAGTAGAACAGGGCGCTACGCATATTTCCTGGTATCAGCTGACGATTGAACCCAATACGGTATTTTTCCGGACTCAACCGATTTTGCCTGTTGATGAAGTATTGGAAGATATTCAGGAGCAGGGTGAGCTCTACTTAAATGCTCAGGGTTTTATCAACTATGAAGTTTCGGCTTGGCGTAAAGAATTGCCTTCAGCGCATAATCTGAATTACTGGCAGTTTGGTGATTATCTGGCAATTGGTGCTGGAGCACATGGCAAAGTCACTCAGCCGGATGGCGTGTATCGGTTCCAGAAAACCCGTTTACCTAAGGACTACTTAGCCAAAGTACCTGCCGAACATGTGCAGTTTAAACGCATTGAAGATACTGACTTACCTTTTGAATTTATGATGAATGCGTTACGTTTAAATCAGGGTGTGGAAGCCAAACTCTATGCTGAACGTACCGGTTTGAGTCTAGATACTTTAGATGAGTTACTGAGTTCTTTACGTGATAGAAAATTAATGGTCGATGATCAAGATCGGCTTTCATGTACCGAGCAGGGGCATATCTTTTTAAATTCGGTGCTGGAAGAATTTCTTTAATTATTTAATTTCCCCATTGTTCTAAAAGAAACCCTAATAGGATTCTATTGGGTTTTTTTATTGCCTTAAATAAAATGCCTAAATTCTGATTGGCGCTTTCTTAGAGAGAAGTTTTCTGAGAATATTCAAAGATTAAATTAAATGAATATTATAATTTCTAGAGGGTGGGCAGGTGGATACATTATGGGATTTTCAACAGCTGGATTTGACTAATACCCGATTCTTTATTTTTGATAGTAAAAGTGATCATCTGGTTTATGAAGATCGGGACTTTAAAGAATATCATTGGGATCAGTCTAAATATAATCGAGTCAGGGAAGGAGATTTTTTTTTATATCGACGACCGCAAAAAGCCTCTGAAATTAAAAATCAATTCTATCTTTATGGTGCAGGCCGTATAGCCAAGATTATTGCACCTACTGCCATTCCTCAAAATCATCAAAAACGCCGAACCAAACCGGTCTTTGCGAAAGTGATCGATGGTATACGTTTTATAGATCCTATTCTGCAGTCCGATTTGGAAGATTTTCAATGGACTTTTAAACCACGCGGAAATACTTGGGAACATTTTTTTCAACAATATGGCATGAATGAGATCACGGCAGATGATTTTTGGCGATTACTTAAATTAGCAGGAATAGGCGAAAAACAGGATGCTTTGTTAGATACGCATTTACGTCAAGAAATCCTCGATTATAGTGTTGAAGATCAATATGCCAATGTAAAAGTTCGCGGTTCGCCACACCAGGAATTTGCTTTACAAGTTAAACTTAATTATCAATATCAATGTGCGATCTCTGGTATTAAGACTAAAGCCTTTTTAGTGGCTTCTCATATCGTACCTTGGTCTGAAAATCAGGTACATAGAAGAAATCCGCGTAATGGAATTTGTTTATCTTCTTTATTGGATCAAGCTTTCGATCAGGGATTTATCACGCTAGATAAAGGGCTTAAAGTGTGTCTTGCGAATCAAGCCAAGCAAGATGCGAGTTTATACGCCTATTTAAAACCCTATCACGGTAAGCGAATCGACGTACCAAAACGTTTTGCCCCTGATCCGGTATTTTTAGCCTGGCATAGAGCACACCGGTTTTTAGAACAACCCAATGATCTTTAAAAGCGAGCGGTATGAGAGAAATGATAGGCACAAAAAAAGCACTCTAAGAGTGCTTTTTTCAATATCTTGCTTCTAAATTATAGAGCAACAATATTTACAGCTGTCGGGCCTTTTTGACCTTGAGCTACGCTGAAAGAAACCTTTTGGCCTTCAACTAAAGTTTTGAAACCTGAACCAGTGATTTCGCTGAAATGAGCAAAAACGTCTGGACCTGATTCTTGTTGAATGAAACCGAAACCTTTAGTTTCGTTGAACCATTTTACTGTACCGTTAACTGTATTAGACATAATATAACCTATTGAATCGTATGAATTTATAGCCAAAATTTCAGATGACTAACTGTAACTTTGAAAAATAAAAAGGATGGAGCTTTTTGATCTGTAATACGAAGGTTTATGACTAAAACTGCGATACTTAAAAGAAGACTAACCAAAACAAGAATTTTTCTAGTTGGGATTATCATACCGCTTATTTTGAGATATACAAGCGTTTTATTTGGCTAATTTATTAGGATGTTGAAAAATATAAAATTAAATTTGTATATTTTCTATCCAGAAAGGTTTTTTAAGTTGAAGAAGGGCATCTACATCAATAAAAAGAGCGCCGAAGCGCCCTTTTCAAGTCAATTTACAGCTTAGTAATCGAAGCTAAAGTGTTCTGGCGCGAGTGCCGTCATGGTTTTAGAGGGATTCACCATCGCTTCTGCGTGGCCTTGAGTACGTGGCAGAATACGTTCAAAGTAGAAATCAGCAGTTTTGATTTTCGCTTTATAGAATTCTGGAACTTCCGTACCGTCATTAGAAGCTAGTTTGGCTGAAGCGACTGCAGCTTGCTGTGCCCAGAAGTAGGCCATCATCACATAACCGGAGAACATCAGGAAATCGACTGATGCAGAAGAAACGATGTCGCGGTCCTTACGTGCAGCCAGCATGATACGCACAGTTAGTGCATTCCACTGTGCACAGAGCTTGGTTAAATCCCAGGCAAAGCGGCGCATATATTTATTACGTGCATGCTGACCGCAGAATTTCAGGATTTCAGCAGTGTAATCACGAATAACTTTACCTTTTGATGTCAACAGCACTTTACGGCCAATCAGATCCAGTGCCTGAACACCTGTTGTGCCTTCATACAGGGTAGAGATACGTGAGTCACGTACGATCTGTTCCATGCCCCATTCTTTGATATAACCATGTCCACCGAAGACTTGCATACCGTGATTTGATGCCTCATAACCCATTTCGGTCAGAAAGCCTTTCAGGATTGGAGTATAGAACCCAAGATGGTCATCATGCTGTTCAAATGCTGCAGTATCGCCACGCAGCAAAGCATCATTCATGTTGTCGGCAATTTGCGCAGCATGATAAATCATGGCACGGCCACCTTCAGCAATGGCTTTTTGCGTCAACAGCATACGGCGTACATCGGCATGATGAATGATCGCATCCGCCACTTTTTCTGGATCTTTTTTGCCAGACAAGGCACGCATTGACATACGTTCTTTAGCATAAGGTAAAGCACCCTGGAACGACAGTTCAGCATGACAAATACCCTGAATCGCAGTACCAATACGCGCCGTGTTCATAAAGGTGAACATAGCGTGCAAGCCTTTATTCGGTTCGCCAATCAGGTAGCCAGTCGCATTGTCAAAATTCAGTACAGCCGTTGCTGAAGCGCGAATCCCCATTTTGTGTTCAATCGAACCGCAGTTCACTGGATTACGCTCGCCGATCCCGCCATCTGCAGCAGCAATAAATTTCGGTACGATAAACAGAGAAATCCCTTTGGTACCTTGCGGCGCATCTGGAAGGCGTGCCAGTACGATATGTACGATATTTTCAGTCAGGTCGTGCTCACCTGCGGAAATAAAGATTTTGGTGCCTGAAATGGCATAGCTGCCATCTTCTTTCGGCTCTGCTTTGGTCTTAACTTGACCCAAGTCAGTACCACATTGCGGCTCAGTCAGACACATGGTGCCCGCCCAAGTTCCTGCAACTAAGTGAGGCAGATACGTGTTTTTCTGCTCATCGGTACCATATTGCATGATAGTGTTGATACAACCCACACTTAAACCCGGATACATCTGGAATGACCAGTTTGCAGTCCCCATCATTTCCGATTTGATCAGGTTTAAAGACATTGGCAGGTTTTGGCCACCAAATTCTTCAGGATAAGACAGACCTTGCCAGCCACCTTGTACGAACTGGTCGTAAGCTTCTTTAAAGCCTTTCGGTGTTTTTACTTCGCCATTTTCAAAATGACAGCCTTCTTCATCACCGCTTTGATTCAACGGCGACAGTACATTTTCACAGAAATCTGCAGCGCCTTCTAAGATCATATCTACCGTGTCGGCATCGGCATATTCACCATTCGACAAATTCTGGTAGTGCGCAGGGTAGTCAAGCACTTCATTCATAAGGAAGCGAATGTCGTGTAAAGGGGCTTTATATGCTGGCATGCGTTTAATCCTGATTGAAATTAGTTTTGGATTATCTGTATCGATTCTTTGATTATTCACATTCGGGATAAAAAAACATTGATGAATTCAGTGAATAAAAATGTCAGAAAAGCGAATCGATTTTTAAGGCTAATGAATGAAATCATCGAATTTCATCATTAGGTGTTTACATTACAGGAAGATTAAAAACTTGTTATATCAATGGAATTTAATGAGTTAAAAGGTGATTTGTCCAGTATATTTTTGTATGAATTGTGCTCGGATTCAGGTCGCAAAATAACTCATTCTAAAATGTCATTAAAACCAATTCATGGTTTTTCAGCTTATAAAAAGTAGTAGGAGGGAAGTAAAGGGTTGCAGTTGCAACCCGAACTGAACTCATTGGAGAGATAGGGGTTTTAAAGAAACTCTTTTAAATCCGGCTTGATACCATTCCAGATGTAAAAAGATTCAATTGCCTGACCGACCAGCATGCCAAAACCTTCAGATGTCGGTACACCGCGTACTTTGGCTTGATCGAGAAAGGAAGAAGGTTTGCCATAGGCCATTTCATAGGCCCGTTTAAACTGTAACGCCTCTGGTAAAACCAAAGCATCACCACTGAGGCTGGCAGAGGTGGCATTAATCACCAAATCAAATTCACCGGCTAAATTGTCTAGTGAAATCGCCTGTAATTCGACTTGAGGTACGGCATCCTGAAGATCAGCGACCAGTTGTTCCGCGCGTGCCAAGGTACGATTGGCGATTACGATTTTTTTCGCACCTGCTTGGGTGAGTGGATAAATCACACCACGCGTGGCACCGCCTGCTCCAATAATCAGAATATTGGTATTTTCCAGTGGCCAGTCTAAGGTACGGATGGCTTCAACCAGTCCCTGACCATCGGTATTGTCGCCATGCAGGATGCCATTTTCCATCCATAGCGTATTCACTGCTTTGGCAATTTTGGCCCGTTCACTCAGCACCTGACATTGGCCAAAAGCCTGCTCTTTGAAGGGGACAGTAACATTCAGGCCGCTACCGCCCTGGCCAAAGAATTCCTGAATGTTGGCTTCAAAGCCATCCAGTGGAGCCAAACGTTTACTATAATTCAGGTCGATCCCAGTTTTGGCTGCAAAGGCGTGGTGCAATTCTGGAGAACGTGATTGTTCAATCGGGTTACCAATCACGGCAAATTTTTTGCTCATTTCACAATGTCCATGTGCGGAAATGGCCATCAATATACGTGAAAAAGCGCAGGGACTAAAGCCTGCGCGATTTTAAATTGCTGCTAAGTTATCAGGGTTTTAGGAACTGCAAATATCCATAATATGTTCCGCAAACATCAGCGCCATACTGAGAACAACCCCAAACCCAGTCAGGATACTCACCAGAATAGCGGCGCCATCCAGAATCAGGTTGTGACTCAAAATTGCGGTACTCATCGCGCTGATGGCGAGAGCCAGAAAAAGCCAAAAGGCCAACACAGGTAGATTTAATTGAAGATTATGCATTGTTATTCTCACTAGACATCAAATAGAATATGATCGATGTAGCGATAGGGTGCCGCGATCAAATCAGGTATTTCTATGCAGCAGTATAGAGGATATATCTATTAAAGCAGCCCTCTATTTGAGGGCCGTTTGTATCATTTCATTGCGTTGGATTTTAATTCTGTTAACCAGTCATGTGGTTTCAGGTAGTAATCTGTTAAGCGTTTTTCCGGTGAGCCCTCATCCCATTCAGGGCGATATGACCATCCGGTAAGCGGGGGCAGGCTGACCAGAATCGATTCAATCCGGCCACCAGTCTGCAAGCCAAACAGGGTGCCGCGGTCATAAACCAGATTGTATTCCACATAACGGCCGCGACGGTATAACTGAAACTCGCGTTGTGCTTCGGTATAAGGCTTATCCTGATTGCGCTGGAAAATCGGCAGAATGGCTTCCAGATATCCATTGCCTACAGCCTGCATATACTGGAAACAGGTTTCAAAATCCCATTGATTCAGGTCGTCAAAAAACAAGCCGCCAACGCCACGCTGTTCATCACGATGTTTCAGATAAAAATAATCATCACACCATTGTTTATGTTCAGGATAAACCTCTTCGCCGAATGGCGCACATAGATCATGCGCCGTTTGATGCCAAGACAGTACATCTTCATCATTCGGATAAAACGGGGTCAGGTCAAAACCGCCACCAAACCACCAAATCGGATCCTGACCTTCTTTTTCAGCCACAAATAAACGCACGTTGGCATGCGAAGTCGGTACATTCGGGTTTTTTGGATGGATGACCAGTGATACCCCCATTGCTTGCGCTTTGGCACCGGCAATATTGGGATGGCGTTCGGTCGCAGAAGCAGGTAGCTTGGAAATGTTGATGTGGGAGAACATTACCCCACCTTTTTCAATCACCGTACCATTTTGCAAAACACGTGAACGGCCACCACCACCTTCTGGACGCTCCCAGTCATCGATGATAAATTCGGCCGTACCGCCGCCAGCACGTTCCTGCTGTTCTAATGCTGCACAAATCCGTGCCTGCAAGTCGATGAGAAATTCACGAACGCGTTGAATATCCGTAGATGTAGGATGCTGCATCAGAGCCCTCGTAGGGAAATAAAAAACTAACGACATCAAAGCATAAAATCAGTCAAAGATTAAGGTCTATTTGGCAATGCAGTTGATCGATCCAGACTTTAAATTTCAAGATTCATAAGCAGAATATGGCATTTAATCCGACTAAATGGCTAGGTTGAATTCTTCTTTCAAGCTCAGCACAATAACTCACAAGCGCTCATTAGCTTGAGCATTTCTCGATGGTAATAGGTGGGTCTCATGTCGGTACAGGTCAATTCCCTGATTCAAAAATACAATGTTCCCGGTCCGCGCTATACCAGTTATCCCACTGTTCCGTATTGGGAAGAGCAGAATTTCTCACTGGAACAATGGAAGCAAACGCTAAAAAAGTCTTTTGCAGAATCCAATCAAAACGAAGGCATTAGTCTGTATATCCATTTACCATTTTGCGAAAGCCTGTGTACCTTCTGCGGGTGTCATAAGCGCGTGACCAAACGCCATGAAGTCGAACAACCTTATATTCAGGCACTGCTGAAAGAATGGGATCTATATTGCGAGTTATTACAAGAAAAGCCCATCATTAAAGAGATTCATTTTGGTGGAGGAACACCGACCTTTTTTTCAATGGCACATCTGGCTCAACTAATTCAAGGCATTCTGGCCAAAGCAGACGTAGCGCCTGAGTATGAATTCAGTTTCGAAGGTCATCCCAATAATACTACGCGTGAACATTTGCAGGGATTGTATGACCTGGGTTTTCGTCGGGTCAGTTATGGTGTGCAGGATTATAACGAAACCGTGCAAAAGGCGATTCACCGGATTCAGCCTTATGAAAATGTTAAACAGGTGACCGAATGGGCGCGAGAAATTGGCTATGAATCGATTTCCCATGATCTGGTCTTTGGTCTGCCATTTCAGAGTCTGGATGATGTTTTAAATACTATTGAACAAACCAATTCGCTCTTGCCGGACCGTCTGGCTTTATATAGCTATGCACATGTGCCCTGGATTAAAGGTAATGGTCAGCGCGGTTTTAAAGATGCCGATGTGCCCAAAGATGCGATCAAACGGGAATGCTATGAAGCGGGTAAAAAGAAACTTCTGGCACATGGCTATCATGAAATCGGTATGGATCATTTTGCCTTAGAGAAAGATGCGATGTACCAGTCCTTTCAAGCGGGAACATTGCACCGCAACTTTATGGGATACACAGCCTCTAAAACCCAGGTGATGATTGGACTCGGGATTTCTTCAATCAGTGATAGCTGGTACAGCTTTGCGCAGAATGTGAAAACCATTGAAGAATATTATGGATGCCTGGCGCGCAATGAAATTCCGGTATTTAAAGGACATGTCTTAAATCAGGAAGATTTGATCATCCGGCAACATATTCTAAATTTGATGTGCAGCTTTAGCACCTCATGGGAAAATTCCGAGATGCTTTTCCCTGAAATTGATGAGGTTTTGGAACAGCTTGAGGAAATGGCACAGGATGGTTTGATTCAATTTTCAGACTCGTCAGTCACGATTCTGGAGAAAGGGAAACCATTTGTACGCAATATTTGTATGGCTTTTGATTTACGTTTAAAGCGACGCATACCGGAGAACCGGATTTTCTCGATGACGATTTAATCTTCCCCTAACCCCATTTTTAAGAAAGATAGGGAAAACCTCCCCGAGCAAGACTTAAGCATTGCTTTAAGTCGAAGCGCAAGAAAGGGAGGTTTGGAGTGGTTAAGTTAAAATAAGGTAGGACAGGGTTTTAAAAATATTAAAAATCATCCTTTTTATAAAGATGTGCCATGCGTTCGTGCTTGGTCTTGAGATATTGTTCATTAAAAGGGTTTAAACCCACAGTCAAAGGCACACGATCGATCACGTTAATTCCCTGGGCTTTTAAAGCCTCAATTTTAGAAGGGTTATTGGTCACCAGGCGTACTGCTTTCACCTGTAAATGATCCAGCATGATGCTACACATATCATACTGGCGTGCATCTGCGGGCAGGTTCAGCATTAAATTGGCATCTACGGTGTCATGTCCCTGATCTTGCAGGGCATAAGCGCGAATTTTATTGGTCAGGCCAATACCACGACCTTCCTGACGCAAATACAGAATGACCCCGCGGCCTAATTCATTGATCAGTTTTAAAGTCGCTTGCAATTGCGGGCCACAGTCGCATTTGAGTGAAGCAAAGGAGTCACCGGTTAAACATTCAGAATGTACACGCACCACCACCGGCTCATCTGATACTTCTTCAAGTCCTTTGGAAAGTGCGACATGTTCTTCGCCAGTCTTAGGGTCTTGAAATACAGTAATTTTAAATTCACCGTGAGCGGTAGGTAATCTTGACGTTGCGACAAATTCGATTGGCACAGCTGAACCCGTTAAATCCTGAAATTGGCTAAAGTATAGCGTAATGCTTGAACATTGGTAGAATTGCAAAGTCGAAATTCTGCAATAGATTTTCTTTTTTGTAGAAAGCGAACGATAATAGTTGATAAATAGTAAGATTATTCAGGATAATCGTAGGCTGCAATTTTTTCACCCCGACGAGATCATTGTTTAATATTGCATCGCTAGAAGCGTAGCTGAATTGAAGCTGCTACAATTCAGCTATATGATCGGGTACTCCCCATTGACCTAGCTTTAGATTTGCCAGGCTTTAGAAGGCTTTGCCATAATATGCTGTATACAGAAATCCCAACTCAACGCCCTGTAACACCGTTGCTTGATGCGATCAATCATCCTGAGCAACTGCGTGCACTCGAGCAAAGCCAGCTAGAACAAGTGGCGGATGAGTTACGTCAATTCATTTTGTATGCTGCCGGGCAAAGTGGCGGACATTTTGGTGCCAATCTCGGTGTGATTGAACTCACCGTGGCCTTACACTATTGCTTTAATACGCCACATGATCGCCTGATCTGGGATGTAGGTCATCAAGCCTATCCGCATAAAGTGTTGACTGGGCGTCGTGAACAGCTCACCACCATTCGTGCCAAAGACGGTCTGGCTGCATTTCCGGCTCGTGAAGAATCTGAATTTGATACCTTCGGGGTAGGGCATTCTTCGACGGCGATTTCTGCTGGTCTGGGCATGGCCTTGGCGCGCCGTTATCAAAACAAGCCATGTGAGGTGGTGTCGATTATTGGCGATGGCGCCATGACGGCAGGTATGGCCTTTGAAGCCTTGAATGATGCCGTGGCACACAGTGCTGATCTGATGGTGGTGCTGAACGACAATGATATGTCGATTTCTTGCAGTACCGGTGGTTTTGCCAAACATCTGGCTGCCATTTGGGAGCGTGGTGAATTCGTTAATGTTACCGAGCAGGGAGAGGCTTATGTACAGCCGCATCCAGAGTGGCTGTATAACTCACGTTTGCACAGTGCAGCGACCGATGCTGCAGATAACTTATTCCAAGCCATTGGCTTTGACTATTTTGGCCCATACGATGGTCATGATGTCAAACAGCTGGTGCATGTCTTTAATGCGCTGAAAAAGCGTAAAGGCCCACGCCTGATTCATATCTATACCAAAAAAGGCAAGGGCTTTGCTCCGGCAGAATCCGATCAAATCAAATATCACGCGATTAGCAAAATCAATGCTGTTGCCGCCAGCAATACTGCACCGAAATATTCGGATGTATTTGGGCAATGGCTTTGCGATGAAGCGGCACAAGATGCCCGTTTGCTCGCAATCACACCTGCCATGTGCGAAGGCTCAGGCATGGTGAAATTTGCCAAAGAATATCCGGAGCGTTTTTTTGATGTAGCAATTGCTGAACAGCATGCAGTTACCTTGGCTGCCGGTATGGCTTGTGAAGGCTTGAAGCCAGTGGTTGCAATTTATTCGACTTTCCTGCAACGTGGTTATGATCAACTGGTACATGACGTGGCTTTGCAGAATCTGGATGTTACTTTCGGTATTGATCGTGCCGGTCTGGTCGGTGAAGATGGCCCGACCCATGCCGGTGCTTATGACTATGCCTATATGCGTACTATCCCGAATATCGTGATCATGGCGCCGAAAGACGAAAATGAATGCCGTCAAATGCTGCATACTGCGTATTTATATCCAGGGCCGGCAGCGGTACGTTATCCGCGTGGCAATGGACTGGGCGTCGATATCCAGCAAAAGATGATCGAGATTCCGATCGGTCAGGCGGAAATTGTGGCCAGCTTTAATGGGCAGTATGATGAATATATTTCTGTACTGGCATTTGGTAGCCGGGTACAGGCTGCAGTCGACGCTGCTGAAGCATTTGCCGTGAAACATGAGATTGGCGTGCGTGTGGTTAACATGCGTTTTGTCAAACCACTGGATACTCAAATGCTCGATGATCTCGCTTTAAGCACCAGTCTGTTTGTCACGGTGGAAGAACATGCAGTGATGGGCGGTGCAGGTAGTGCCGTGAATGAATATCTGGCAGAAGCACAGATTGTCAAACCGATGTTGAATCTGGGTCTGGATGATACGTTTATGGCGCAAGCGACCCATGCACAGATGTTGCAGCAAGCGGGTCTGGATGCGCAAGGCATTGAAAAATCGATCAATCAGGCTTGGTCCAGCCTGGGGCAAAGCGTCTTGTCATAAGTTATTAAAAATTTTAGACACATTTTTCCCAAAAAAGCCCCGATATTTGCTAAGATATCGGGGCTTTTATGCATTATTCTTTATCAGTGTCTTCAAATTTGTAGTGGGTGTTCAATGGAACCTATGGTGGTGATGGCTGCGCGTGCGGCTCAGTTAGTTGGTCAAGAGCTTTTAAAAGCGCATCAGAATCGTCATAAACTCGATCTACAAGTCGAAGAAAAAGGAATTGATGGTCCGGTAACGCGTGTAGACCGTTATCTGGAACAGTTGACCATCGATACCCTACGTAAAAGCTATAAAAATCACAGTTTCCTTGGTGAAGAGTTTGGCTATCAGGAAGGTAAGGGTCATGACGCCGATTGGTGTTGGGTGATCGATCCGCTAGATGGTACTTTAAACTTCATTAACGGTTTCCCGCATTTCTGTATCTCTATCGCAGTTCAGCACAAAGGCATTACTCAACACGGGGTGATTTATGACCCCGTGAAAGATGAGCTATTCTCTGCCAGTCGTGGTCGTGGTGCCATGATGAACCAGCGCCGTATTCGTGTGAATGTTAAAGACAGCCTGGAAAATACTTTTATGGCTGTTGGTCACGCTTATCGTGCCAAACGTGATGGCGAAGTTGTGTCTTATGCCAAGAATCATTTCCAGTCTTTGTTAAATGTTACTGAAGCCGGTGCGCAATATCGCCGTTCAGGTTCTGCAGCATTGGATTTGGCTTATGTGGCTGCCGGTCGTTTCGACGCTTATTTTGAACTTGGTTTGAAACCTTGGGATATTGCAGCGGGTGAATTGATCGTGAAAGAAGCAGGCGGTACTGTAGTTGATGCACGTGGTGGTAGCGACTCTATGGAAAATGGTCAAGTTTTGGCTTGTTCAATGAAAATGCTTAAGCCTTTAATGCAAGCAGTTGTTCCTGCTTGGGGCGAAGCAGCAAAATAATCGGGTTTAGATGAATCAGATCTAATATTGAGAAAAGGCGTCCTTCGGGATGCCTTTTTTATGCACGGAAATTTAAGTCGCGAGAGACTGGTATAGGGGTATTGATGTTTGCTTGAATACTGGAAATATCAGGTGAATTGGCGAAAAGTGACTTTTTATACCATCTGTTACATTTTTTATTATATTTTAAGTATTAGAAATATATAGATAAATTGTGAATAAGGAAAATTAGTTTTAAAACTTAATGACATTGTGAAATATTCTGCTATAATTCTGCCACGCACTTAATTTCTGTTCTTTACCTGAACACTATCTTCTAATCATTGTATGCGCGTGCTGTCCATAGAGAGGACATATCCTTCGCGCCCCAATCGCTTAAGCGATTCCTTCAGGTTTGCGGCCGTAATCATGCGTGCGTTATATCCACATCGTCGTTACTCGGATCGCTGCTGAATCCTAATATTTTCAGCATTATTTGCTGTGCCGCTTTTTGCCGATGTCCATAATTGTTATTTATTAAATGGAGCACCCACTTCAGGGTGAATACTCTCTATGAGCAAAACTTTTGCTGATTTTTCCCTCGACGAATCTCTAACACAGGCTCTCGACGCTTTAGGCTTTACTACTCCTACTCCTGTACAAGAACAAGCGATTCCAGCTGCGCTTGAAGGCAAAGACCTTCTTGTGTCAAGCCAAACAGGTTCTGGTAAAACTGCTGCATTCTTACTTCCTACGTTAAATGCGTTGGCAAACCAAGATACATTAGTACCGTTTAAAGACCGTATGAAAGCGGTTACTCAACCGAATATTTTGGTGATTTCACCGACTCGTGAATTGGCACAACAGGTATGTCAAGACGCGATTGCATTTGTACGTCACATGAAAGGTGTTCGTATTGCGGCAATCATGGGCGGTATGCCTTTCGGTAAGCAAATTCAACAGTTAAAAGGCGCGCAAGTTGTTGTTGCAACTCCAGGTCGTCTACTTGACTTGGTGAATCGTCGTCAAATCAAATTGGATAAAGTTGACGCGTTAATCGTCGATGAAGCTGACCGTATGCTTGACCTGGGTTTCTCTGAAGACTTAGAAGCAATTGGTGAGTTGGCTGCAAACCGCAAACAGACTCTTATGTTCTCTGCGACTTTTGCACCACGTATCATTACACTTGCAGAACGCATGATGAATGACCCAATGCGTATTTCGATCGAAACTGGTCACTCTACAAATACTGATATTACTCAGACTTTGCATTGGACTGACGGTTTCGAGCACAAGAAAAAACTTCTTACTCATTGGTTGAACGAAGAAGACGTTGATCAAGCAGTTGTATTTGCGTCAACTCAAGAAGATACAGATATGTTGGCTGAAGAACTTGCTGAAGCAGGTCTATCAGTTGTAGCGCTTCACGGTGCTATGCCACAAACTGTTCGTAACCGTCGTTTACGTAGCATTCGTGAAGGTCGTGCGAAGATTCTGGTTGCAACTGACGTTGCAGCGCGTGGTCTTGACGTACCAACAATTTCACACGTAATCAACTTCGGTCTTCCAATGAAGAACGAAGACTATGTACACCGTATCGGTCGTACAGGTCGTGCGGGTCGTACTGGTAAAGCAATTACTTTGGCGACTTACCGTGAACGCGGTAAAATCCGTGCTTTGGAAGACTTCCTTGATGCGCGTCTAAACGTATCTGAAATTGAAGGTCTTGAGCCATCTCCACCTCCTGCACGTGGTAGCCGTGATGGCGCTGGTCGCGGTCGTGGCCGTGATGGCGGTCGTCGTGATGGCGGTCGTGGTGGTTTCGGTGGCGGTCGTCGTTTTGAAGGCGAAAGCAACTTCAAACGTCGTGAAGGCGGTGATGATCGTCCACGTCGTAGCTTCGATGACAAACCTCGTGGCGAACGTCCAGCATTTGGCGAAGATCGTCCACGTCGTGACTTTGGTGATCGTCCAGCTCCACGTCGTGAAGGCGGTTTCGGTGATCGTCCACAACGTTCGTTTGATGACCGTCCAAAGCGTGATTTCGGTGATCGTCCAGCTCCACGTCGTGAAGGCGGTTTCGGTGATCGTCCACAACGTTCGTTTGATGACCGTCCAAAGCGTGACTTCGGTGATCGTCCAGCTCCACGTCGTGAAGGTGGTTTTGGTGACCGTCCTCGCTCTAATGATGACAACCGTGGCAACCGTGTAGACTACAAACCAGCTCGTGAAGGTGGTTATGGTGATCGTCCAAAACGTGATTTTGGTGATCGTCCAGCTCCACGTCGTGAAGGTGGTTTCGGTGATCGTCCAGCGCGTTCATTCGGTGATGACCGTCCAAAGCGTGATTTCGGTGATCGTCCAGTACGTCGCAACTTTGATGACAAGCCACGTGGTGAACGTTCGTTCGGTGGTGAAGATCGTCCACGTCGTAAATTTAACGACTAATTCAGTCGCTAGATGAAGATAAAAAACCGGTAGAAATACCGGTTTTTTTTATGCATTGAGTTTTTTGCTTTTTAACGTAAAATGTCTACTAAATCATGTTTTGTCAGGGTTATGATAATTATTAATATGAAAAGCTTAGCTCTTCGATCTCAATTGATAGAGGTGTATATGCCATATATCGCATTGACTTTGATTTTATGTAATATTATCTATTATCTATACAGTTTTTTTAATTAATCAATGTACCTAAATCAAGCTTAAGTGCATATTTTTATTATAAAAAATTCGAAATAATCTATTGTTGTTATTTTTTTATGATATTAGACCATCTTTTTCAACTGCTAACATTTTGAACTTCGTTCCTTTATAGTATGCATGCTGAAAAAATGCAGGAATAAACTCAGCTATGAAAAATCAAACAGCGCGAGATACTCAGTCTCTGATTGAAGTCAAGAATTTGAGCTTCAAGCGGGGTGAGCGCGTGATTTATGACGACGTGAGTTTAACTATTCGTCGTGGACAGATTACCGCCATCATGGGGCCATCGGGAACCGGTAAAACCACCTTATTAAGACTGATTGGTGGACAGCTGACGCCCGAACATGGTCAGGTCTTATTGGATGGCAAAGATATTGCCTCGATGTCACGTTCCGAACTTTTTTCAGCACGTGCACGTATGGGCATGCTGTTTCAGAGCGGTGCTTTGTTTACCGATATGAGCGTGTATGAAAATGTCGCATTTCCGATTCGGGCACATACCAAACTGCCAGAACATCTGATTAAGGAAATCGTGGCACTGAAACTGGAATCGGTCGGTTTACGTGGTGCAGAGCAGATGATGCCATCCGAGTTATCTGGTGGTATGAACCGACGCGTGGCTCTGGCCCGGGCGATTGCGCTAGATCCTGAGCTGATCATGTACGATGAACCCTTTGCCGGACAAGATCCGATTGTGATGGGGGTATTGACCCGTTTAATCCGCTCTTTGCGCGAAGCACTGGACTTGACCACGATTATTGTTTCGCATGATGTTGCAGAGACTTTATCGATTGCAGACTACATCTATGTGGTGGCAGAAGGCAAAATTCAGGGCGAGGGCACACCTGCCGAGCTGAAAGCGCATCCTTCTGCTTTTGTACAGCAATTCCTGACCGGTTCGGTAGAAGGTCCGGTGGATTATCAGTTTAGTCATCAAGCTTATTTAAGTGATGAGGTTCGTTCATGAATGCAATTGCCGCATTAGGTAGACGCGTTATTGAACGTGTACAGGGGATTGGGGTCGCGACCCTGATGCTGTTGCAGATTTTATTTTCCATGCCGACCTGGCTTGGCGTAAAGCTGTTTATTTATCAGATGTATCGGGTTGGGGTATTGTCCCTGCTGATTATTGTGGTTTCTGGCCTGTTTATTGGTGCCGTGCTTGGTTTGCAGATGTTTAGCATCTTGTCGACCTTTGGTAGTGAGTCGATGCTAGGAACAGCGGTCGCGTTGACCTTGCTGCGTGAACTGGCACCTGTGGTCGCTGCTTTGCTATTTGCAGGACGTGCCGGTTCAGCCTTGACTGCGGAAATTGGCCTGATGAAAGCTACTGAACAATTGTCCAGTATGGAAATGATCGGTGTCGATCCATTGAAGCGGGTGATTTCGCCTCGTCTTTGGGCAGGGATTTTTAGCTTGCCAATGCTTTCCGTCATCTTTGCTGCAGTTGGCATTATGGGCGGCAAAATGGTCGGGGTGGATTTTCTGGGTGCCGATGAAGGCGCTTATTGGAGCGGCATGGAAAGCAGCGTGCAATTCTATAAAGATGTCTTAAATGGCACCATTATTAAAAGTTTTGTATTCGCATTAATTTGTACCTGGATTGCGGTGTATCAAGGCTATGCCTGTGTCCCGACATCGGAAGGTATTGCAACTTCTACAACGCGTACAGTCGTGTATTCTTCGCTGTGCGTTTTAGGCTTTGACTTTGTGTTGACTGCGGTCATGTTCGGAGGTGTTTAATGAAATCACGTACTAGTGAGCTGGCCGTTGGTGTTTTTGTTATTTTGTTTGGTATTGCCTTATTTTTCCTAGCAATGCGTGTCAGTGGTCTGGTCGGACACAATATTTCCGACAGCTATAAAATGACAGCGACTTTTGAAAATGTAAATGGGATCAAGCCACGTGCCAAAGTGGCATTAAGTGGTGTGAAAGTGGGGCAGGTGGATGACATTACCCTGGACCCTGTAACTCGTCTGGCGACCGTGCATATGACTCTGGATGGCTCATTGACCTCGTTTAATGCTGAACAGTTAAAGCAGGTTCAGCAGGAAGCACTGGAAGAGTTACGTTATAGTTCGGACTATACTGCTGCTACCCCTGCGCAACAAAAAGACATGGAAAAACAACTGTTAGCTAACATGAAATCCATCACCAATATTGATGAGGATGCTTATATTATGGTAGCGACCAATGGGTTATTGGGTGAAAAATACCTGAAAATTATTCCAGGTGGTGGTCTGAACTATTTGAAACGCGGTGATCAGATTGCCAATACCCAAGGCACCATGGAAATTGAAGATTTAGTGACGAAGTTCATTACTGGCGGTGCCGGTAAATCGTCGGATAGTCAAGAAACTGCCCCAGAACAGGCGACAGTTTCAGAATCGACTGATGCAGAACCTGCATTTGTTGAATAATAGATTGAGGAGATTTCAGTGAAGACTTTAGTAAAACAAACGCTTGCAGCAAGCATTCTTTCAACAATGGTTGCTGGTACAGTGTTTGCTGCACCGTCTGAAGCGCCACCTGCTTTTATTAAAAAAGTGGCAGATGGTTTGATTGAGCGCCTCAAAGCTGATAACGCAAAATTGCAGAACAATCCAGCGCTGGTCAAAGCGATTGTCCGCCAGAATCTGGATCCATACATTGATTCACAGTCTTTCACGCGTATTGTGATGGGGACTTATGCGACGAACCAGTATAGTACTGCTGCACAACGCGCCCAGTTTGAAAAGAATTTCCGTGAAACGCTCATTGAAAATTATGGTTCTGCATTTTCCAAGTTCAGCAATCAGACCTATAGCGTGCGTCCATACAAGGCCAGCAATAGCAAAAACCCTGTTGTAACCATCGACTTTAATAATAAGGGCGAGAAAATTCCCGTGGCGTTCCAGCTGGTGGACAAAGGTTCACAATGGAAAATCCGCAACATCAACGTATCGGGTATCGATCTAGGTTTGCAATTCCGTAACCAGTTTGCTGCGACAGTCAAACGTAATGGCGGTAATATAGATAAAGCCATTGCTAACTTCAAACCGGATGCAGAAGCTGCAATCGACAAGAACAAGAAATAATCAGATAGGTGAGCCGTGATTGTATTCAAGGATCAGGAATTGCAGGTTTCAGGCAAGATTGACTATGCCAATGCGCAGGACTATTACCTAAATGGTTTGCGTGTGGTTCAGTCGCAGACCAAGTTTCCGCTTGTGGTCAACTTGGCTGGGCTTGAAAGTGGCAGTACTTTGGCTTTGGCAGTATTGGTGCGCTGGTTGCGCCAAACTCCTCAAGCGCAAGGACTACAGTTTAAAGCTGTTCCTGCTAAAATGATGAATATCATTCAGGCCTGTCATTTACAGGATGATTTACAGATCACTCAGTAAATAAAAAAGCACCGACAGGTGCTTTTTTATTGTTGATACATTTTAAAAGTAAATTCCTTCCTTTATCAAAAGGAGGTTAGGAAGGATTAAAATATGACCTCACCCTAACCCTCTCCTAAAAGGAGAGGGAACTTCCTCTCTAAATTTATGGAGAGAAATGATATTTTTAAAAACTACTATCTCAATAAATATTGGAAGTCCTCTCTCCCTATGGGAGAGAGTTAGAGAGAGGGTGAAGAAATTAAATCCACTTCTTCCATCTAAAGTAAATCAATGGCCCGATTAAAAAGCCGATCAAAATAATACTGACCATAATGAAGCTCATGGTGCCTTGTGCAAAAGGCAGAACTTCGGTATTCATGCCATAAATACTGGCAATGAGCATCGGTGGAGCGAGCATACTTGGCAGAATCGAGAATCGACGAATTGTATCGTTCTGTTCCGTGTTAATGAATCCGGACGTGGTATCGAGCAGGAAGCGCACTTTCTGGAACAGAAAGGCATCATGTTCAACCAGCGAGCGTACATCTTCACTGAGTTCTCGGATATCCGCATCATAAATATGACTGCCTAAGGCGCGTGGACGAGACAGGAAAGTTAGAACACGACGCAAATCGATCAGACAGAGTTGCGCTTTACCGAGCATATCTTCCAGTTGAGCCAGACGGGTAATCATGTCATCCAGATCGAGAATCTGCTCACGATGGCGGTTATTCAACACTTCAGTTGAATATTTCTCTAAATCTTTATGTACATCTTCCAGAATGTCGGCCAGTTCATCCAGTTTGGCTTCGAGCAGACCCAATAGAATCCAGGTTGGATCTTTATAATCGATTTCATAATCATTGCGGCGCGCACGGGCACGGAAGGCACGAAAGGCCACCAGCTTTTCGCCACGCAAGGTAAACAGACGATCCTTATGTAGAATGAATGCTACAGTTTGTACCGTCGCCAGCATGCTGGATTCATCTTCGTTTTCGTTCTCGACCTGATAGTTTTTATTTTTGGTTAAAAAATAGGTACTGATATGCAAAATGCCGTCATCATCACGGTAAAATCGGGCACTCGAGGAAATATCTTCCAGCGATTTTAAGGTCGGTAAGTTTTGCGCATAGGCATCTAGAATCCATTGCTGCTCTTCTTGTGAAGGTGCAATCAGATCAAGCCATACTAAATCTGGATGTAGGTCGAAATCACCGTTAATCGTGATATCTTCTAAGCTACCGCGCTCTGTGGCGTAAAAGGCTTCAAGCATGCTGTCTTTTCTCCCTGGCGCAGTATGTGAATTGGAATGGGTGTATTTTAGACAAGGAATTGAATAAAAACACTGATATTAAGCAGTTATTTTTGGAAAAAACGCGCTTGCAGCGATTTCGTACAATATAGCGTCAATTGGAGAGTGAAATGATGAATTCTATCGCAATTTTTTGTGGTTCAGCACTGGGCTCCGATCCTCTCTATGCCCAGATTGCCGAAAAGGTTGGTCAGACCTTGGCAGAAAGGCATCAGACGCTGGTCTATGGCGGTGGTCGCTCCGGTTTAATGGGCATTGTTGCTGATAGTGCTTTGGCTGCTGGTGGCAAGGTGATTGGTGTAATTCCAAGACAGCTGGTCAATCGTGAACTGGCGCATCCGCATATTACCGAGCTATTTTTGGTCGATAATATGCATGAACGTAAAACCCGCATGTCGGAACTGGCCCAGGGATTTATTGCCATTCCGGGTGGTGCCGGAACCCTAGAGGAAATTTTTGAACAATGGACCTGGGCACAGTTGGGAATTCATAAAAAGCCTTGTGCTTTTTTAAATGTAGATGGTTTCTATGATGATTTACTCAAATTTATCTATATGACGACTGAGAAAGGTTTTACCAAAGCGCGCTTTAGCGATGCTTTAATTGTGAGTGATAATCTGGATGATATTTTGCGCCAGTTTGAAAGTTATCAGCCGCCTGAAGCGAAATGGGGTATGGTCGATCAGACCGATCTTGTAAAATAAGCTGTCCACAGCATGATTTGTAGAAAATAAATGAACGTGATTACGGTGGCTGCAGCCATTATTTTAAATGAAGCGCAGCAACTGCTGGTGGTTCGCAAAAAAGGGACATCCTGCTTTATGCAGGTTGGTGGCAAGCTGGAGCCAAATGAAGCACCAGAAGCAACGATGTTGCGTGAAATTCAGGAAGAAATTGGCACACAGGCGCAGATTCAGCAATTCATTGGGCGTTTTGAAACCCAGACGGCAAATGAACCTGATCATCAACTGGTGAGTTATGTCTATTGGGTAAGTCTAGATCAAGCGCCAAAAATTGAAGCGGAAATTGCCGAAATGAAATGGGTCGATCTGGATGAAAAAGAGCTACGACTCGCACCCTTGACCACTGAAATTGTGATTCCATGGGTCAAGTCTCATTTACTCGCCCAAGCTTAAATTTTCAGATTTGAGCACCTGCCAGACAGGCTGCATAAACTTTTTGACAGCCCAGTTGTTCAAGTGTTTGGCTCAGTGCTCGAATCGAGCTGCCGGTCGTCACCACATCATCAATAATCAGCACCCGACGGTAACGCAGCTTGGAAATGGTACTGATCTGGAATTGTGATTGGATGTCTTCAATCCGCTCCAGCCGGCTTAGGCCCTTTTGCGAGTGTTGTTTCATTCGTCGAACAGGTTGCCAGATGGGTACATTCAACTGTTTTGCCACATGTTTGGCCAGCACTAGAGATTGATTATAACCGCGCTCAGCCAGACGCTCATTCGAGATCGGCATCGGTACTATCGCACTGACTTTAGGTAGGTCTAAGCTTAACAGCACACCTGCCAGTAAATTTTGCAAATGCAGCTTCTGTTCATATTTAAACAGTTGAATCAGCCGGTCCATCGGATAGGCATAGTCGCAGGCAATCTGGAACTGCATTTCCTGCCGTTGAATGGTTTGATGTGCCCAGGGTAATTGTCGCCAGCAATCTTCACAGACTGAACGAATGGACTGATGATCGGTCAGACAGAGCTGGCAGGGCTGTAAGCGGGTCAGCCAGGATTTTCCATGTTGCAGTAATTTAAACATAGGCATAGCGTGGTGCTTCCGGTAGCCAACGTTGCAATAATGCCTCAGCCTGATCGGGATAATCCTTGAGCATCTGCTGAGCCACATAATGTGCCTGATTGAGCAGGTGATCATCACGTTCCAGTTTGGCCACACGGAAATTCATGTCGCCAGTCTGTTTGGTCCCGAGCAGCTCACCTGGGCCACGCAATTCCAGGTCTTTCTCGGCAATCATGAAGCCATCATTGGTTTCACGCATGATTCTTAAACGTTCCTGACCATTTTGCGACAGCGGATGTTTATACAGTAGGGCACAGAAGCTGGCTTTGGCACCACGACCGACCCGCCCGCGTAACTGATGCAGTTGAGACAGACCTAGACGCTCAGCATTTTCAATCACCATAATGGATGCATTCGGAACATCCACGCCGACTTCGATCACGGTAGTGGCAATCAGTAGCTGTAATTCATTATTTTTAAACTGCTGCATTACCGCCTGTTTTTCATCGGCTTTCATCTTGCCATGTACTAGTCCGATATTCAGCTCAGGAAAGCGCTCGCGGATTTCAGCAAAGGTAGCTTCCGCAGCTTGGGCATCTAGGGTTTCGGATTGTTCTACCAGGGTGCAGACCCAATAGGCCTGCTTACCTTCGGCACAGTTACTGGCAATCCTTTGTAAGACTTCTTCACGCCGGTCCAATGGAATGGTCACGGTCTGAATCGGGGTACGACCTGGTGGTAGTTCGTCAATCACCGAGGTGTCCAGATCACCATAGGCCGACATAGCCAGTGTGCGTGGAATCGGGGTAGCGGTCATCACCAGTTGATGCGGTGACATACCATCCAGCCCTTTATTTCTGAGAGCAAGGCGCTGATCCACACCAAAGCGATGCTGCTCATCAATAATCACCAGACCCAGTTTGGCAAACTCGACATTTTCCTGAAACAGCGCATGGGTGCCGATGACCAGATGGGCACTTCCGTCCCGAATCAGCTGTTCTGCTGCTGCGCGAGCTTTACCTTTCTGCTTGCCGGAAAGCCAGGCTACATTTAAGCCCAAAGGCTCAAACCAGCGTTTAAAGTTCAGATAATGCTGCTCGGCCAGAATCTCGGTCGGTGCCATTAACGCCACTTGCCAGCCTTCTTCCAGTGCATGGCAGGCCGCGACACCGGCCACCAGTGTTTTACCCGCGCCGACATCGCCCTGAACCAGACGCAACATCGGTTTATTGGTTCTTAAATCCTGTGCAATTTCTCTGGATACACGTTTTTGCGCACCGGTCATTTCAAAAGCCAGACTGGCTAAAAGCTGTTTGGCATAGGTCTGACTTGGCGCAAATGAAGGCGCTTCGACCTGCTGAATGAAGGCCCGACGTGTCAATAAACTGATCTGATGCGCTACCAGTTCTTCAAAGATCAGGCGCTGCTGTGCAGGATGTGAGCCTTGTGCCAGCTGCAGCATATTGGCATTGACTGGTGGATGATGGATATATTCCAGTGCCTGTTTCAGCGCATAACCATTGCTAAATTTTGCTGGCAGCAATTCAGGCAGATGATCGCTGTATTGAGCCAAGGCCTGCTGAATATAATCCCGTATTTTTGGCTGGGTCAGGCCTTCAGTCGCCGGATAAATTGCCGTGAGCTTGGTTTGAGGTAAAGGTGTGTCCTCAGTAATGACTTGCAGTTCGGGATGATACATTTCCAGACCGCGTGCACCAACCCGCACTTCACCAAAAATTCTTAAACGGTTACCCAGTTTGCAGCGGTCAGTAATGCCTTTATAAATATGATAAAAACGTAAAGTGATTTTGCCAAAATCATCATCTAGCAGCACAGCCATGGATTTGCGTTTGCCAGGGGGGAAATCCACACCTTTAACGATGCCTTCCAGCAGATAGCTGCGTCCCACGCTCAATTGATTCATAGGAATGATCGTGCTACGGTCTTCATAGTCACGTGGTAGATGAAAAAGCAAATCATCAGTATTGAAGATATTTAGTTTTTCGAGTAATGCAGCGGCGGCATTGCCAACGCCTTGTAACTGATGGACTGCAGCCATGTCCCCTCAACCAGATTTGTGATTCGGTGCTCAATGCATATTTTATTTATCGGTTATGGTAAAACATCCCGACGTGTGGCTAAACAACTATTTGAGCAAGGTCATCAAATTAGCACAATTAGCCAGAGTCCCAAAACAGATTCATTCGCAACTCATCTGATTCAGGATGTGCATCAACTGGATTTAACAGCAGTTCCTCCGATTGACTGGGTCTATGTATTACTTAGTCCAAAACAAAGTACGGTTGAAGGCTATCAGCAGACTTATCTGGATTCGGTTCAACCTATTGTGGCTGCCTTGAAACAGCATCCGGTGAAGCGGATTGTGGTGGTGTCATCGACACGAGTGTATGGGCAAAATTCCGGTGAAATCGTAGACGACGAAACTGAAATTCACCCAATTGATGCTCAGGGCAAAATCTTGCAGCAGATGGAGCAGGCTTATTTCGCTGCTTATCCTGAGCAATCTACCATCATTCGTCCGAGCGGCATTTACGGTACTTCAGTTGCGCGTCTGCAAAAAATGGCTGCTTCTATGACGTGCTATCCAAATTTGCACTGGTCGAACCGGATTCATATCGAAGATTTATCACGTTTCTTATCACAGATGATTCACGTGGAACATCCTGAAAACTCTTATATTGCGACAAACAACGATCCAAAATTATTGCATGAAATAATGCAATGGTTTCAGCAACAGATGGGACTTCCTTTGCTGCAAGTAGAAAGCGAGCAGGTGACAGGTAAGAAACTTTACGCGACTCGAATGCAGAAAATGGGATTTGAGTTAGAGCATCCAGACTGTTATCAGGATTATTTGGAGTTGATGAGGAAAAATAATCCCTCCTAACCTCACTTACGCTTTGTTTTTAAAAACCATGTTTTAAAAATTGCTCAGGAAAGGGAATGCTCCTATTTAAATAACGGTATTAGCTTCCCAGTTTTTACTTCTTATAAACTCTTAAATAAAAAAGAGAGGCCTTAGCCTCTCTTTTTTATTTAATTTAATCTTACTTCTTCTTCCGCTTCGCGCGTTTCTTGGCTTGTTCAGCCGCAACTGCATCCAAAGCTTCTTTCAGTTCTTCATCCGTAAAGTCGGTGATGTGGTGCAGCATTTGTAGCTTCACTTCATCCAGTACCAAATCTGCATATTGAGCCACATTGGTTAGCTGCTCATCAAAGACAATCGCATTGTCTTCATTGGTACACAGATAACCTTTTTGGGTTAAGACTTTAATAAAGCTCTGGAATAGGGCTTTGTCGAAGAACTCAGGTGAGTTGAACTCATATAGCACAGACAGGCGCTGTCCCACCAGATAACTCAGCTCTTCGACCTGACGGGTCGAAATATTGCCAGAACCACGCTGGGTAATCAGTGCCAAAGTCATGTAGTAACGTTCCAGACTTTGGGTTACTGGTGCAGCTAGAACTTCAAGCTGATGATGTGCTTCTGTATTTGGTGCAGGTGCAATCAGGTTTTCACCATCTTGTGTAATCAGTTTTGAGGCAATTAAGCTGTCAATATGCGCATTCACCTGATCCTGAATCTCATCTTCATGCCATTTTAAAAACAGTTCAGCTTTGAGGAATGGGTACAGGGTACTGCTGATATTCACGACATCATGACGACGAATGGTACCGTTATGTTCAACTAGGGCTGCAATCAAAGATGGCAGCACAAAAGTGTGCACAATATTATTACGGAAATACGTCAGCAGAACTGCCTGATTATCTTCAATCGCAATAATATCTCCCAGTACATGCTTGACCCGCTTGATCAGTTTCAGCTTCATCGCATAGGCAATAATTTCCTTGCCAGAAAGTGGCGTCACCTGCATGCGCTCATCATAAGGCAAGGCAGCTAGCAAGGTGCGATAGGTATCTAGCTGCTTGATACAGATCTCTTCATCCAGCGTATGTTTCGGCGTAGCCAGCAAGATTAAAGACAATAACGATACTGGATTGATCACGACCGCACTGTTGATATTTTCCAGAATGGCCTGTGCCGAGCTATTCACTGCATCAGAAACGGCTTGTGGAATCGGATCATCATTCTTTTCGATCTTGATATGTTCTGCGCCATGCTGTTTCAGAATATCATCCAGAAACACTGGGTTACCGAAGTTCAGGTGCACCTTGCCAAAAATGCGTTCAATCTTGCGCAGGGTTTTCAAAATACCAAAAATAGACTCAGCTTCTTTTGGCTTGCCACTCATTTCACCGACATAAGTGCCACCTTCCATCAGGCGTTCATAGCCGATATAAGTCGGCAAAAATACGATCGGCTTAGATTTGCCACGTAAATGACCATGCACGGTCATCGCCAGCATCCCGGTTTTTGGCGGAAGCAAACGACCGGTGCGTGAACGGCCGCCTTCAATAAAGTATTCCAGCGGGGTATTACGTGACAGGACGCTATACAGATATTCTTTAAACACCGTGGTATACAGCGCGTTGCCGCGGAAAGTACGGCGAATAAAGAAGGCACCGCCACCACGTAAAATCTGACCGACAAAAGGCATATTCAGGTTATCGCCCGCAGCGATATAAGGCACCATCAGACCACGACGATAGATCACATAAGACAATAATAAATAGTCGATGTGGCTACGGTGACATGGGGTATAGACAATCTCGTAGTCCTTGGCCAGTTCCCGTACGGTACTGAAGTTATGCACTTCCACGCCGTCATACAGTTGCGTCCATAAGCGGGTCAGGGCTTTGTCGGCAAAGCGTACAGTCGAGTGAGAATAATCGGAAACGATTTCGTTCAGATAACCGATGGCACGACGTTCAGATTCCAGCATCGAGATTTTGCTACGAATACTGTCATTGCGAATCGCCGCCTGTACATCTGGTGACTTGATCAGGCCATGCATGACATTACGGCGGTCGGACAGGTCCGGCCCGAGAATGACTTCGCGCTGACCATCCAGGTAATCATTTAAAGTGCTGACAATATAGGTGGCCGGCGCTGAATTTGGATGCGTCTCTTTAGCAAAGTTAATCAAGGTGCGTAAAGACTGCGGTTCATGGAACTCTAAATAAGACTGGCGACCATGCAGGCCGATATTGACCAGTTGCTTGACCCGGCTTGGTGTAGACCAGGTATCGGTAAATAGCAGTTTAAACCAAGAATCTTCTTTCTCGGGTTCGCGTCCCCAAAGTACTGTTACCGGTACCAGTTCGACATCCAGCTCAGGATGCTGTTCCAGAATTTCAATCAGGCGTAACAGGCGCGGCGGGAAAGCATGGGGTGGTGAGCTCAGCAGATTATTTTCATCATGATGCTGTAAAAACAGTACTGATGCTTTTTCCTTACTGTTACCGAGTTGCATTGGATCAAGTGCAGCCGGCAATTTTAAGCGGCGCGTTTCTGCATCGACAACCAGTGCATTACTACGTGAATGGTTCTGTAAAACGTAGCAGACCAGCTTTTGCGATTCTGCTGCAGTCTGATCAGATTTAGGTGCTGTCACTTCACTTGGTACTTCCCCAAGAACATGAGGGGTAACCACAAGATCAAGTAACTTACTTGAAAGCTTGCGATACATTTGACCAAAGCCATTCTTGGACATAGCTGCTCCTAATTTTACTGACCAAAACCACAGGACTTCTGAGGGAATTTATTTTGCGGGTTTCTAAAGCGAAACAATATATCTTTTTTAACAACTTCAACAGAAGTGCTTCAATTTTAGCGTGAAAGCAGGTGCTTTTCCTAGTCACTTATGACATCAGTATGACAGAACAGTCATGCAAACTTTAGAGTTTCGGTCTGATTTTGTGGCAGAATATTCCAGATCAATTATTTAGATCCTTTTTTCCATTTTGGATATCTCCAATATTAGATAGGTTGCTTATGAATGCCTTAACACAGGAACTGGTCGAGCTGCTCAGCTTAGAAAAGTTAGAAGAAAACATTTTCCGGGGAATCAGCCGGAATCTGGTGGGCAAGCGCGTGTTCGGTGGGCAGGTTTTAGGGCAGGCACTACGCGCCGCGTCTTATACCACAGACCGTCCAGCACATTCATTACATGCCTATTTTCTGTTTGGCGGGGATGTCAATGCACCGATTATTTATGAAGTGGATCGTATCCGTGACGGCAAGAGCTTTGTCAGCCGTCAGGTGCGCGCTATTCAGCATGGCCGTACCATTTTCATGTGTATGGTGTCTTTCGCGCATCAGGAAGAGGGCCTGAATTACCAGATTTCAGAGCCTGAATATCCACCGGCAGAAAGCCTGAAAAATGAAGCAGAGCTGATCAAGCAGATTATTGAGTTTATTCCGGAAAATGTTCGTGCATCTTTCACTCGTGATCGTCATGTGGAAATTCGTCCGGTCAATCCGCAAAATCCATTCCAGCCTCAACCTGAAGCACCGTCTTATGCGCACTATATCCGTACGCATGACCGTATTGCTGCAGAAGTCGATCAGATCTCCTTGCATCAGGCCATTGCTGCTTTCTATTCTGACTTTACCTTGATGACCACGGCGCTTCGTCCACATGGTCTGAGTTATATTTCGCCAAGCTTACAATGTGCCAGTATTGACCATGCCATGTACTTCCATAAACCATTCCGTGCGGATGAATGGATGCTTTACGATATGGATGCCACCCAAAGCGCCAGTTCGCGCGGCCTGAATTTTGGCCGGATGTGGCAGAACGGCGAGCTGGTCTGCAGTACCTCTCAGGAAGGCCTGATCCGCTTACGTGAAATCGAAACGCAGTAATTTTTTCTTGCTCAAAAAGCCGAATCCTAGATTGGGTTTTTTGTTTTTAAGCCGGATGAAAAAGGCCATTTGATGCCATGCTTCAACCATGCGTTTATAAAATATTACTCGATTCTATAGACACTGCATGGCATAGTGCGGCTTAAGATCAATATTAAAAATGCATGAAAAGATGAGCTTAAATACGCAAATTTTAATTGCCGCCGTATTGGGGGTGCTGTTTGGATTTCTATTGACGATATTTCCGCAGACCTCATTTTTTGATATCAGCTTATATGGCATCGGCATCGTCAGCAGTATTTTTATTGGCTTGTTAAAAATGCTGTTAGTGCCGCTGATTTTTAGCTCGATCATGGTCGGCGTATCCAATCTGCAGGCGGGTGGGCAGCTAAGCCGCACCTGGAAAATTACCCTGATGTGCTGTGTGACCACCACTACCTTAGCACTCATTTTGGGGCTGGCGTGTGCGCATTTGTTTAATGTCGGTAAGGGTGTTGATGTGCTGATGTTCCAGGATGCCATGGCGCAACATCAAACACCGGATACGCTTACGCCATCTTCTTTCTTTACCAACTTTATTCAGAATACCCTGATCAATCCGTTTAAAGCATTTGCCGATGGGAATGTCTTGGCGGTGGTAGTCTTTGCCTTATTTGTGGGTGTAGCACTAGTCGCAGGTGGAGATAAATTCCGTACTGTGCGCAAGCTGAGTCACCAGTTTTTTGAAATCATGATGTTGATGATTGGCTGGGTGATGAAACTGGCACCGCTCGGTATTTTTGCCTTATTGGCTAAATTAATTGCCACTGAAGATGTTTCAGTTCTCAGTCGTCTGGCTGAATTCGCTGCGGTAGTCACCGGTACGACGATTTTTCATGGCATCGTGGTTTTGCCTTTATTGCTGTGGATTTTCGGCAAGATGGATCCGGTCACGTTCTTTAAAGGCACACGTGCTGCCTTGATTACTGCCTTTGCCACCAGTTCCAGTTCGGCCACCATGCCCTTGTCGATGAAATGCGCGCAGGAAAATTTAGGGGTACGTCCACATACTGCAGGCTTTGTGATTCCACTTGGTACACAGTTGAATATGGATGGTACGGCGCTGTATGAAGCAGCTGCAGCTCTGTTTATTGCCAATTTAATGGGGCTGGATCTGAGTCTGGGGCAGCAACTGGTGGTCTGTGCAACTGCGATGATTGCATCCTTAGGTGCACCAGGAATTCCGAGTGCCGGTATGGTGACCATGATCATGGTCTTGCAGTCGGTCGGTTTGCCTGCCGAGGCGATTGCCATTCTTTTACCGATCGACCGTTTACTGGATACCGTACGTACAGTGGTGAATGTTCAGGGAGATATGATGATCAGCGTGGTGGTGGACCGGCATACGCGTGAACCCGATCTTCAAGCTACAGATAGCTAAAACATTTAAAAAATAAAAAAAGCAGGCCATTGGTCTGCTTTTTTTATAAGGTAAGTTTTAATAAATCCAGAACGATCCCAGACCATTGCGGTGATATGGATCTTAATCCGGTGAATGCTTATTCTGATTCAATTCATCTGCCGCTTTAAGCTCGGATTGATCCTGCTCAAGTAATTCCAGCGGTTCTTCAGCTTCATTTAAATCATGTGTCGATACTTCGGCAACATGCTCCGAATCGGATTCACTAAGCTCGAGCTCTTCAAGCGGTTCATCAGATTCATTTAAATCATGCGCTGATGCTTCCGGAATACTGTCCAGATCATATTCAGAGGCTTGATCTAAGGTAAAGTTCAAACGGCCACCCATGACACTGGCCAGTTCTTCTAAACCTTGTTTGTTCATGGAGGAAAACAGTTGAATCGAGAAATCCAGCTTCATCTTTTTCAATGCCGCTTTGACTTCCTGCAAGGCTTTGGATGCAGGACCACGGTTTAGTTTGTCAGATTTGGTCAATAACACATGCACGAACAACTGGCGGGAATAAGCCCATTCCAGCATCATTACATCAAAGTGTTGCAGGGGATGACGGATATCCATCAACAATACCAGGCCTTGCAAGCTTTGACGGTGAATCAGGTAATTTTCCAGTTCTTTTTGCCAGACCAGTTTCATTTTTTCAGGCACAGCCGCATAACCATAACCGGGTAAGTCTACCAGACGCTGATCCGGATTACCCAGGCTGAAAAAGTTGATCATCTGGGTACGGCCAGGTTTTTTCGATGCACGTGCCAACTGTTTCTGGTTGGTCAGGGCATTAATCGCACTAGACTTACCCGCATTCGAGCGGCCGGCAAAAGCAATTTCATAGCCTGTATCTTCTACACAAAGACTGAGTTTGGGTGCACTCATTAAAAATTCGGCTTTGCGTAGCCAGTTGAGTGCGCGCACAGAATATTCAGTAATGGCAGAATCAACTTTTTTCTCGTAGCTGATCTTTTGCTTAGGCGCATGGGCTGTCTTACTGTTTTTGGATTTTCCTCTGCTGTGGTGCATAACTCAACTTCAATAAATGATCTACAATGAAACATTATAAAGGAAGTCGCACAGGCAAGCGAACTTTGCCGCAAGAATAAGTCACAAGACCTGACCCGGAAGACTTTAAAGATTAATCAGGCCGATCGGAGAATTTGTACTGAAACGCGCATTTCGTGGCCTAATCACATCTTTAAGTACATAGTGATCCAGACTGCTATAAAACTGTTCCACTGCATCATCTAAAATGCCTTTTAAGCCACAGGTCGGACGTAATACGCAGGGTGGGCTATTGCATTCCACTACATTGCTGTCACGTTGCAGGATCCGCACAATCTGTCCCAGCTGGAAGTTCAGGCTTGCCGGATTTAAACGTATGCCGCCACCTTTACCACGTGTGGTAATCAGCCAGTCCTGTTTCGCCATAAAATGCACGATTTTCATGGCATGATTTTGTGAAACCTGTAATCGCTCGGCAAGTTCTGCAATGGTATAGGGGAGATCACGTGGCTGTGCGACATACATCAGAATCCGAAGCGCATAGTCAGTGAATTTATTGAGTTGCATAAGGTCAACAGCTAGAAAATGAAAGAATTGAATGTTAAAAGCTCCACGAATGGAGCTTTTAATCAGAATCTGATGCTAGTCTAAACCGTTTTTGCAATTAAAGCTTGAGCGGGGCAGACACTTCAACTACATCACCAACTTTGTAGTGGTCGATCAGTGTCTGTGCAACCGAGAATGTGGTTGGATTTTCTTCCGCTTTCACAGTAATTTGATATTGCTCGTTTTGAGCTTGATCAAAGCTAAACTGTTGTGGTTGACGAATGTGCTGTTCAGGCACCTGTACACGTACTGAAATATGTTCACCAGCTTCAGCACTTGCAATCGCTGCACCATCTTTAGCTTTAAGCGTAAAGACTTTACCTGCATCGGTATCATTCACTGCTGCCACTTCAAATTCGCGCCAGCCCGCCCAGCCACCATTTTCAGAAGCTAGAGTGGCATATTTAGATTTTTCCACACCAATCAAAATATCTGCCAGTTGCATATAAGCTTCTTTCCAGGCTGCGATCAGGTCTGAGTCCATGGGTACATCTAAAACTTCGCTGATTGAGTGCAACAGGTTCTCACCGACAATCGCATATTGATCCGGTTGAATATCCAGGCTGACATGTTTAGTGGTAATGCGTTCGATGGCTTTGGCCAAAACGCCCGGATTGGTAATGTTTTCGGCATAGGCAAGTACTGCAGCAGCCAAGGCACGTGGTTGACGGCCGGTACTTTGATGATCCATGTTGAAGGTGTTTTTCAACTCTGGATGGTTGTTCAACATGCGGTTATAGAAATACGTGGTAAGTGCTACGCCGTTTTCACGTAAAACAGGAACAGTCGCTTGTACAAGTTCGATATGTTGTGGAGTCATGAGAGCCGTCTTCAGGTGTTTTTTAAAAGATGTATTTAAATTACATCTTTTAAAATGGCTTTACAATAGCGCATAGTCATAAAACCGTAAAAAAATTATGGGATATGAAAATATCCCATAAAAAGTGTGATGATGATCGGAAAAGGAGCGGGATTATTTGCGGCCAAACAGCGAACCCAGTAAGCCGCGCACAATTTTCTGCCCAGTACTCCCGCCCAGGCTGCGGGCAGCACTTTTGGCAAAGGTGCCGACAATATCCTGAGTCAGTTTTTCTCGTTGCTTGACTGCGCGTTCAGCTTCTTTTTGCTGTTCTCGTGCCAGACGTTCCTGTTCTTTAAGTTGCTGCTTGGCGAGGGCTTCTTGCTCTTTGCTTTGTTGTTTGGCAAGTTCGGCGGCTTGAGCCTGCTGCTGGCGTTCTGCCACCTTATTTTGCAGCATTTCGTGGGCACTGTCCCGATCGACTGGCTGCTCATAAATACCGGCGACAATACTTTGCTGCATGAGAGCCTTGCGTTCTTCAAGCGAGATCGGTGTAAAGGAGGAATGCGGCGGCATGATCCAGCCACGTTCTACAATTTGCGGAATGCCTTTTTCATCCAGGCAGCTAATTAGGGCTTCACCGACAGCAAGTTCGGTAATCACTTGATCGACTTTAAATTCAGGATTGGCTCGGAAGGTCTCTGCTGCGGTTTTCACTGCTTTTTGATCTTTGGGAGTGAAAGCCCGTAAAGCATGTTGAACCCGATTGCCGAGCTGGCCTAAGACACTTTCCGGTAAGTCCAGTGGATTTTGCGTGACAAAATAAATCCCCACACCTTTCGAGCGAATGAGACGCACCACCTGCTCAATTTTATCCTGTAGGGCAGGGCTGGCATTATCAAACAAGAGATGGGCTTCATCAAAGAAAAACACCAGTTTGGGTTTGTCCAGATCGCCGACTTCTGGAAGCTGTTCAAACAGCTCGGAGAGCATCCAGAGTAAGAACGTGGCATATAGCTTAGGCGTATTCATCAGCTTGTCAGCCGCCAACAAATTGATATTGCCACGTCCTTGACTATCCGTCTGCAAAAAGTCCATCAGATCCAGCGCCGGCTCGCCAAAAAACTGGTCACCGCCTTGGTCAGCCAGTGCTAACAAATTACGTTGAATCGCACCGAGACTGGCGGGTGAAAGATTGCCATATTCAGCTTTAAAGTCAGCCGCATGCTCAGAGACATAACTCAGCATCGCTTTCAGATCTTTAAAGTCGATCAGCAATAAACCCTGATCATCGGCAATCCGAAACACGGCAGATAAAACGCCTTCCTGGGTGTCATTCAGATTCAGTATTTGCGCCAGCAGCAGCGGGCCAATTTCAGAAATGGTAGTGCGAATCGGATGACCCTGTTCGCCAAATAAATCCCAAAACACCACTGGTGAGGCTGCAAAAGGAATGGACTCGATATTGAGACTTTTAATCCGTTCATCAAACTTGGGGCTGCTTTTACCTGCTTTGGCCAGGCTGGAAACATCGCCTTTAGCATCGGCGAGGAAAACAGGTACACCAATTCGAGAAAAGCTCTCCGCCAATACTTTTAAAGTCACAGTCTTTCCGGTACCAGTGGCACCTGCAATCAAACCATGTCGATTGGCAAGTTGGGAATGCAGCACAATATCCTGCGTGGTATCCGTGGTTTTTTTAGCAATAACAATTGGTGTACTCATAGCTGTTCCTGTTATTTATTATTCATTTTTAAGTCTTTTCATGTGTTGTAGTGCATGCTGAATATCTTGAATCAAATCTTCCGGATATTCCAGTCCAATACAGAAACGAACCAGCAAGCCGTCTTTTAAGTGTGAATGTTCCAGCAGACGCATGTCTTTTAAGTTATATAGCATGACCAGACTGATAGGGCCACCCCAACTAAAGCCTAGCTTAAACAGTTTTAAACTATCACAGAAATTTCGGATATCTTGCATGGCGTATGTGCTGTCAAAGATCACGCTGACCAGGCCGGCACTATCACCTTGCTTGCAAATTTCTTTCCAGTACTGATGGCCTGCGCTATCCGGATCAGCAGGATGCAGCACCTGTACAAAATCGGTTTGCTGTTTAAGCCATTCCAGTAAGGTCAGCGCACTGTTGGATTGATGTTGATATCGCAGTTGCATAGAAGCCAGACTGCGTTGTACCTGTGCCACATCATCACCAGAAACACTAATGCCCTGAATGGCATGTGCGCGGAACAGTTTGTGATGCAGGGCCTTATCTCGCGTAACCACTGAGCCCATCAGGATATCACCACCGCCGCTTGGATATTTGGTCAATGCATGTACTGTCATATCTACACTTAAATGCTCTTCGCCAAAATCAAAGGCATCAAAAGCCAGACCTGCGCCCCAGGTATTATCCAGCGCAGTAAGAATATTGTGTGCCTGAGCTTTTTTCACTAAACCAGCCAGATCCGGAAATTCCAAGGTGACTGAGCCAGCAGCCTCGAGCCAGATCAGTTTGGCTTTATCTGTAGGCTGAAATGTATCAAGCTCTATGGGATTGTAGACCTTAACCGTAATTCCATAACGCTTTTCCATATTGCGTAAATGCTCCATGTTTGGACCATAGATATTGTCAGCCACCCAAACCTCATCGCCCTGGCTTAAAAAGCAAGAATTCACGAGATTAATCGCGGATAAACCACTCGGTGAGAGCAGGTGATATAAACCACCTTCGAGTTGTGCGATGTTATCGCCCAGCGTAAAGGTCGTAGGCGTGCCATGCGTGCCATAACTATAATCATAGTCATCGGTCCAATGGCGATTAAACAGGGCATCGGTATTGTTAAAGATAATGGTCGATGCACGATAGAGGGGAGGCTGAATGGTAGAAATCGATTGAGGAGCCTTTCGTGGTGCATGAATCAGGCGAGTTTGAGAATCTTGTTTCACGTGAATGCGCTCAAATGTAATCAAATATTACTCTAGCTTAAGAGAATCTGTGACTCACTGCCAGTTACGTTGTGAATTGTTTAAAAACAACAAGTCTTATAAAAAGTTGGCTTCATTTTTGCAAAACCTAAATCTATATAGCTAAAAAAATAGGTTGAGGAGCATGAAGTCGCATTTAAAAGTGCATTATTTTCAGCATATTGCTGGTGAAGGTTTTGGTAGTTGTTATGAATTTTTAAAGCAGCATCAGGCGCACATTACAGCGACTGAATTTTTTGCTTTACCCGTGGATCGAACGCTGGAGATCGAGGCGCTGCCTGCAGTGGAAGAGGTGGATTTGCTGATCATTATGGGGGGAACCATGAGTGTGAATGATGAAGCGAATTTCCCTTGGTTAAAAATAGAAAAACGCTGGTTGCGTCGCTATCTTTCGCATGGCAAACCGGCAATTGGCCTGTGTCTGGGTGGACAGTTGATTGCAAATGCTTTGGGTGCAGGTGTTAGTCGCAATCCAGAACAAGAATTGGGGTGGACCACGGTGCACAGAGTGGCGAATCTACCAGAGACGTGTTTTAGCCTGCCGGAGCAGTTTAATATTCTGCAATGGCACAATGAAACATTTGAATTGCCCAAAGGTGCAGTCCATCTGGCAGAAAATGAAGCCTGTCGTAATCAGGTGTACCAGTTGGGCAGAAATGTATTGGGCTTCCAGTTTCATCCTGAAATCACGCCGGCAACCTTGGCATTGTTTTTGGAAAATAATGAAGAAGAGCTTGTGCAATTTTCAGGAAAATATGTGCAAAATTTATTTGAATTAAAAAAAACCACGAAGCAAAAATTTATTGAAGGAAATCAGATATTAAATCGTGCTATAGAATATGTTTTGGCAAAAACTGCCTAATATTTAAACAATAAACTATTGTTTTAAGTCATAAATTGAAAACTTGGATAAAACCATAAAAGAGATTTGCTTATGCATTAAACAATGGCTATAATAAGCGACCCTTCAATAGGAAGGGGGTTAACTGCGAATAAAGTAGTTAACTATCGTTACAGTCGTGGCATCGATCATGACCTTAGTGATATTTCACTGCTCTTGACACTTGCCTATATAAAGTGGGGTGAGATGCGTCAAGAGTGATTCTTTATATATTTGGCTTGGAGTTTACTGGTATGTCTAACCAGAGAATTCGTATCCGTCTTAAGTCTTTTGATCATCGCCTGATTGATCAATCAGCTCAAGAAATCGTAGAAACCGCAAAACGTACTGGCGCACAAGTGTGTGGTCCAATTCCAATGCCAACACGCATTGAACGTTTTAACGTTTTAACATCACCACACGTAAACAAAGACGCGCGTGACCAGTACGAAATCCGTACTTACAAGCGTTTGATCGACATCGTTCAACCTACAGACAAAACTGTAGATGCATTGATGAAGTTAGATCTTGCAGCTGGTGTTGATGTTCAGATCGCATTGGGTTAAGGCTTTCGGGTTAATTAACACTCTAAGTTAATTAGGCCGCTTTTTTAGAGGTTTATGCACATGGCTATTGGTTTAGTCGGTCGCAAGTGCGGTATGACACGTATCTTTACAGATGCTGGTGTTTCTGTGCCTGTTACAGTGATTGAGGTTGATCCTAACCGCATCACTCAAATCAAAACGCTTGAAACTGATGGTTATCAAGCGATTCAAATCACTACTGGTGAACGTCGCGAATCTCGCGTAACTAACGCTCAGAAAGGCCACTTCGCGAAAGCGGGTGTTGCAGCTGGTCGTCTAGTTCAAGAATTCCGTGCTACAGAAGCTGATCTTGAAGGTCGTGAAGTTGGTGGTACGCTTACCGTTGAATTGTTCCAGGTTGGTCAAGTTGTTGACGTAACTGGTCAATCTAAAGGTAAAGGTTTCCAAGGTGGTGTTAAGCGTTGGAACTTCCGTACTCAAGATGCAACTCACGGTAACTCAGTTTCTCACCGTGTTTTAGGTTCTACTGGTCAAAACCAGACTCCTGGTCGCGTATTCAAAGGCAAAAAAATGGCTGGCCATTTAGGTGCTGAACGCGTAACTACACAGGGTCTTGAGATCGTTGCTATCGACACAGAACGTTCAGTTCTGGTTGTTAAAGGCGCGGTTCCTGGTGCTACTGGTGGCGACGTAATCGTTCGTCCTACGATCAAGGCCTGAGGGGAAATAACGTGAATTTAAATACTGTTTCCGGCTCTGCTGTTGAATTATCAGAAGTTGCGTTCGGTCGTGAATTTAATGAAGCTCTTGTTCACCAAGTGGTTACAGCTTATTTAGCTGGTGGCCGTCAAGGTTCAAAAGCTCAGAAATCACGTGCAGACGTTTCTGGCGGTGGTCGCAAGCCATTCCGTCAAAAAGGTACTGGCCGCGCTCGTGCTGGTTCTATTCGTAGCCCAATCTGGGTTGGCGGTGGTAAAACTTTTGCTGCTCGTCCACAAGACTGGTCTCAAAAAGTAAACCGTAAAATGTACCGCGGTGCTATGCAATGCATCCTAGCTGAACTTGTTCGTCAAGATCGCCTAGTTTTAGTTGAAGAGTTTGCTGTTGCAGCTCCAAAAACTAAAGAATTGCTTGCAAAACTTAACGACTTGAATGCGACTCGCGCATTGATCGTTACTGATGCTGTTGATGAGAACCTGTATCTTGCTGCGCGCAACATTCCACACGTTGATGTGGTTGATGCTGCTGCAATCGATCCGGTTAGCTTGATTGCGTTCGACAAAGTTGTTATGTCTGTAGCTGCTGCTAAGAAAATTGAGGTAGAACTCGGATGAACAACGAACGTATCTATCAAGTCCTGCAAGGACCTGTATTCTCAGAAAAAGCACAAGTTTTAGGTGAAACTGCTGGTGTTCAAGTGTTTAAAGTTGCATTAAATGCAAACAAGCTTGAAATCAAAAAAGCAGTGGAACAACTCTTTGGTGTGGAAGTTGTTAAAGTTAACACGACTATCACTAAAGGTAAGTCTAAACGCTTTGGTAAAACATTAGGACGTCGTTCTGATGTTAAAAAAGCATACGTCACCCTGAAAGCTGGCCAAGATGTTGAAATGGCTGACTTGGGCGATACCGCTGAAAGCACAGCGGAATAAGGACGAGAATTATGCCTATTCAAAAATGTAAGCCAACGTCTCCAGGACGTCGCTTTGTAGAGAAAGTGGTTCACGATCACCTTCACAAAGGCGCACCATACTCTCCGTTGGTTGAAGCTAAAAAACGTACTGGCGGCCGTAATAACAACGGTCACATCACGACTCGTCACGTTGGTGGCGGTCACAAGCAACACTACCGTCTAGTTGACTTTAAACGTAATAAAGATGGTATTCCTGCAACTGTAGAGCGTATCGAATACGATCCTAACCGTACTGCACACATTGCACTTGTATTGTATGCTGACGGTGAGCGTCGTTATATCATCGCTCCTAAAGGCCTTCGTGCTGGCGATAAAGTACAGTCTGGTAACGATGCTCCAATTCGTCCAGGTAACTGCTTGCCGCTTCGCAACATGCCTATCGGTTCTACTCTTCACAACATCGAACTTAAAATCGGTAAAGGCGCGCAGTTAGCTCGTTCAGCTGGTACTTCAGTTCAGCTGTTGGGTCGTGACGGTTCTTACGCTATCGTTCGTCTGCGTTCAGGCGAGATGCGTAAAATTCACGTTGAATGCCGTGCTGTGTTAGGTGAAGTATCTAACTCAGAAAGCAACCTTCGTTCACTAGGTAAAGCTGGTGCATCACGCTGGCGTGGTGTTCGTCCTACCGTTCGTGGTATGGCGATGAACCCAGTTGACCATCCACATGGTGGTGGTGAAGGGCGTAACAAAGGTATTCAACCTGTAAGCCCATGGGGTCAAAAAGCTAAAGGGTACAAGACACGTACCAATAAGCGTACGACTAAGATGATTATTCGCGACCGTCGCGTTAAGTAACAAGTAAAGGAATCTGACAATGCCTCGTTCTCTGAAAAAAGGCCCATTCGTCGATGCGCACTTGTTCGCTAAGGTTGAAGCGGCTATCGCGGCTAATAACCGTAAGCCGATCAAAACTTGGTCGCGTCGTTCGATGATCCTCCCGGATTTTGTTGGTTTAACAATTTCTGTACACAATGGCCGTAACCACGTTCCTGTGATCGTTTCTGAGCACATGGTTGGTCACAAGCTTGGTGAATTTGCACCAACTCGTACCTATCGCGGTCACGGTGTTGACAAGAAATCTAAACGTTAATGGGTGCTATGATGGAAGTAACTGCTAAATTACGCGGTGCCGCTATCTCGGCACAAAAAGCTCGTTTGGTTGCAGATCTTATCCGCGGCAAATCTGTTGCGCACGCTCTTAACATCCTTAACTTCAGCAACAAAAAAGCTGCAGTTCTAGTTAAGAAAGCGTTGGAATCTGCGATTGCAAACGCTGAACACAATAACAGTTTAGATGTAGACGACCTTAAAGTTTCTACGATCTACGTTGATGAAGGCATGAGCCTGAAACGTATTATGCCACGTGCTAAAGGCCGTGCAGATCGTATTACTAAGCGTACTTGTCACATCACCGTTAAGGTAGGGGTTTGATATGGGTCAGAAGGTTCATCCAATCGGTATCCGCCTAGGTGTTGTGAAACGTCATAACGCTAACTGGTATGCGAATCCGAAACAATACGCTGAATACTTGCTTAAAGATCTTCAAGTTCGTGAGTTTTTGATCAAAAAACTTAAAAACGCGATGATCAGCAACATTCTTATCGAACGCCCTACGGGCGCTGCTAAAGTAACTATTAGCACTGCTCGTCCAGGTATCGTAATCGGTAAAAAAGGCGAAGATATTGAGAAACTACAACGCGAATTAACATCTATTATGGGTGTTCCTGCGCAAGTAAGTATTAATGAAATTGATCGTCCAGACTTAGACGCGCGTCTAGTTGCTGAAGCTATCGCTTCTCAATTAGAAAAACGTGTAATGTTCCGTCGTGCTATGAAGCGTGCGGTACAAAACACAATGCGTGCTGGTGCTAAAGGTATCAAAGTAGAAGTTTCAGGCCGTTTAGGTGGTGCTGAGATTGCTCGTACTGAGTGGTATCGTGAAGGTCGTGTACCTCTACATACGCTTCGTGCAGATATCGACTATGCGACTATGCGTGCTGAGACTACTTACGGTACGATCGGTGTTAAAGTTTGGATCTTCCGTGGTGAGATCTTGGGCGGCATGAAACAAGTCATGAACCCAGCTCCAGCTGAAGAACGTCCAGCTAAACGCGGTCGTGGTCGTGGTGAAGGTCAAGAGCGTCGTGGTCGTCGCAATGATCGTTCTGCTGAAAAAGGAGAATAATCCATGTTGCAACCTAAGCGTACTAAATTCCGTAAAGTGCAGAAAGGCCGTAACACTGGTCTAGCACACCGCGGTAGCACAGTATCTTTCGGTACTATTGCACTTAAATCAGTTGAACGTGGTCAAATGACTGCGCGTCAAATTGAAGCAGCGCGTCGTACAATTAGCCGTCGTATTAAGCGTGGTGGTAAGATCTTTATCCGTGTATTCCCGGACAAACCGATTACTTCTAAGCCTCTTGAAGTGCGTATGGGTAAAGGTAAAGGTTCTGTGGAATATTGGGTTTGCCAAATCAAACCAGGTAAAGTCTTGTACGAAATTGATGGTGTTAACGAAGAATTGGCTCGCGAAGCGTTTACGCTTGCAGCAGCTAAACTTCCGTTTAAAACCGCTATCGTGACTCGGACGGTAATGTAATGAAAACTAAAGATCTACGTGAAAAGTCGGTAGAAGAGTTGACAGCTTTGCTTGATGAGCAACAGCTTAACCAATTCCGTCTTCGTATGGCGAAAGCAACTGGTCAATTGGGTAAATCGCATGAAGTTGCACTTACTCGTCAGACTATTGCTCGTATTAAGACCCTCCTTACCGAAAAACAGGGGAACGGACAATGAGTGATAAAACAGTCCGCACGTTAACTGGCAAAGTTGTAAGCGACAAGATGGATAAATCTATCGTTGTTCTTATTGAACGCCAAGTTCAACACCCGTTGTATGGCAAATTAATCCGCCGTTCAACAAAATTACATGCTCATGATGAGAACAACACAGCGAAAGCTGGTGATGTTGTAACCATTAAAGAAAGCCGCCCAATTTCTAAAACTAAGTCTTGGACTCTAGTTGAAGTTGTTGAAGCAGCTGCTGAGTAATTAACGTTCTTGTTGCATCATCGGTCAATTTCGAGTACTCTTTGAGCCTTTCGAAATTTCGACCGGTGTTGCTCGGTTTTGGAGTAGGGCAATGATTCAGACCGAAACTATGCTCGACGTAGCAGACAACAGTGGTGCACGCCGCGTACAATGTATTAAAGTACTTGGTGGCTCGCATCGTCGTTATGCTTCTGTTGGCGACATTATTAAAGTTACTGTAAAAGAAGCAATTCCACGCGCACGTGTTAAAAAAGGTGACGTGATGAATGCGGTTGTGGTTCGTACAAAATTCGGTATCCGTCGTGCAGACGGTTCAGTGATTCGTTTCGACGATAACGCTGCTGTTATTTTGAACAACAACAAAGCGCCGATTGCAACTCGTATTTTCGGACCAGTGACTCGTGAACTTCGTACTGAACAGTTCATGAAAATTATTTCATTGGCTCCTGAAGTTCTATAAGAGGCGATCATGGCTAAGATTAAAAAAGGCGATCAAGTAATTGTGATCGCAGGTAAAGAAAAAGGCAAACAGGGTACTGTTCTGTCTGTTTCTAATGACCGTGTTAAGGTTGAAGGCCTTAACTTGGTGAAGAAGCATCAGAAGCCAAACCGTGCTACAGGCGCTGAAGGTAGCGTTGTAACTCAGGAAGCTTCGCTTCATATTTCAAACGTGGCAGTTTTTAATGCTACAACCCAAAAGGCTGACCGTGTTGGTTACCAAGTGATTGATGGCGTGAAAACTCGCGTATTCAAATCAAATGGTGAATCAGTGGCGGTAGCGAAGTAATAGGTTGATATAGGCCATGGCCAGACTTAAAACACGTTACAACGACGAACTTAAAGCTCAATTACAAGAAGTATTGGGCGTTAAGAATGTGATGGAGATTCCTCGCATCACTAAAATCACGATCAACATGGGTGTTGGCGCAGCTGCTGCTGACAAAAAACTCCTTGATGGTGCTCTTTCAGATATGCAAGCTATCGCTGGTCAAAAACCAGTACTTACGTTAGCTCGTAAATCAATCGCTGGTTTTAAAATCCGTGATGGTTGGCCGATCGGTTGTAAAGTTACTTTACGCGGCGAACGTATGTACGAATTCTTGGACCGTTTGATCTCGATTGCGATCCCTCGTATCCGTGACTTCCGTGGTTTCTCTGCGAAATCATTCGACGGTCGTGGTAACTACTCAATGGGTCTTAAGGAACAAATCATGTTCCCTGAAATCGATTTTGACAAGATTGATCGTATTCGTGGTATGGATATTACCATTACTACGACTGCTCGCACCGATGACGAAGGCCGTGCGCTTATGCGTGCATTCGGCTTCCCGTTCAAATAAGAGGTCGATATGGCTAAGAAAGGTATGATTAATCGCGAATTGAAACGCGAAGCTACTGTTGCTAAATACGCTGCAAAACGTGCTGAATTAAAAGCTGTTATTGCAAACGTAAATGCATCAGACGAAGAACGTTTCGAAGCGATGATGAAATTACAAGCATTACCACGTAATGCATCTCCAGTACGTCTACGTAACCGTTGTGGTTTAACTGGTCGTCCTCATGGTTACTTCCGTAAGTTCGGTTTAAGCCGTAACAAATTACGTGAAACAGTAATGCAAGGTGATGTACCTGGCGTTGTTAAGGCAAGCTGGTAAGGAGCACTATAGATGAGTATGCAAGATACCGTTGCCGACATGCTAACACGTGTTCGTAACGCACAAATGGCAAAGAAACAAACTGTTTCTATGCCTAATTCTAAGTTGAAGGTAGCAATTGCTAACTTACTTCAACAAGAAGGTTATATTTCAAACGTAGAAGTTGCGGATGCTGAAGGCAAACCAACTCTTACTTTGACTTTAAAGTATTTCGAAGGCAAACCAGTTATCGAAACTGTGAAGCGCGTAAGCCGTCCAGGTCTACGTCAGTATCGCGGTAAAGATGCACTTCCTAGCGTTAAGCAAGGTTTAGGTATTGCAATTGTTTCTACAAGCAAAGGCATCATGACTGATCGCGCTGCACGTGCTGCAGGCGTTGGTGGTGAAGTTATTGCTTTTGTTTCTTAATAGGTGATTCCTCATGTCTCGTGTGGCTAAAGCCCCAGTAACTGTACCTAACGGTGTAACAGTTACTCAGAACGGCCGGCAGGTCGAAGTGAAAGGCACTAAAGGTACATTGTCTTTCAACCTGCATGCGCTGGTCGAGCTTAAACAGGAAGACGGTATTCTAGCTATTGCTCCAGTACAAGAGTCGAAAGACGCTTGGATGCAAGCTGGTACTGCTCGCGCTGTGCTTAACAACCTTGTAAAAGGTGTTAGCGAAGGTTTCGAACGTAAGTTACAGCTTATCGGTGTTGGTTATAAAGCTGCGGTTAAAGGTGACGTTGTTCATCTTAACCTTGGTTTCTCTCATCCGATCGATTATGCACTTCCTGCAGGTGTAACTGCTGAAACTCCAACTGCAACTGAAATCATTCTTAAATCTGCTGATAAAGCAGCTTTAGGACAGGTTGCTGCAGATATCCGTGGTTACCGTCCACCAGAGCCATATAAAGGCAAAGGTGTTCGTTATTCTGACGAAGTTGTACTTCGTAAAGAAGCTAAGAAGAAATAAGGCGCGAGGTTCTTATGAACGAAAAGAAACAATCCCGTTTGCGTCGTGCGAAAAGCACACGCTTGCACATCCGTGCATTGGGTGCGACTCGTTTGTGTGTAAACCGCACTCCGCGTCACATCTATGCTCAAGTTATCTCTGCAGATGGTGGCAAAGTATTAGCGCAAGCTTCTACTTTAGACACTACTCTACGTGCGGGTACAACTGGTAACGTTGAAGCAGCTCAAAAAGTAGGTGCTTTAATCGCAGAACGCGCTAAAGCAGCTGGTGTTACTAAAGTTGCATTTGACCGTTCTGGTTTTAAATATCATGGTCGTATCAAAGCCTTGGCTGATGCTGCTCGTGAAAACGGCTTGGAGTTCTAATCATGGCTAAAGTTGAACAAAACGAAGGTCTTGTTGAAAAGCTGGTTGCCGTTGATCGTGTAGCCAAAGTTGTTAAGGGTGGTCGTATCTTCTCTTTCACAGCATTAACTGTTGTGGGTGATGGTAATGGTCGCGTAGGTTTTGGTCGTGGTAAAGCACGTGAAGTTCCAGCTGCTATCTCTAAAGCACTTGAAGCTGCTCGTCGCAATATGATTACTGTTGACCTTGTTGATGGTACGTTACAGCACCCAATTCATGCACGTCACGGCGCTAGCCGCGTATTCATGCAGCCTGCCTCTGAAGGTACAGGTGTAATTGCTGGTGGCGCTATGCGTGCAGTTCTAGAAGCTGTAGGCGTACGTAACGTGTTGACTAAATGCCGTGGTTCTACTAACGCTGCTAACGTAGTAAACGCAACTTTCAATGGTTTGCGTGATATGACTACTCCTGAAAAGGTTGCTGCGAAACGTGGTCTTTCAGTAGAACAAATTCAAGGGTAATCAATCATGAAAACGATTAAAGTTACCCAGACTAAATCTGCATCGCACCGCTTGAAAAATCACAAGCTTAGCCTGCAAGGTTTAGGTCTGCGTCGTATTGGTCATACTGTAGAAGTGTTAGACACACCTTCTAACCGTGGTATGATCAACCAAGTCTACTATATGGTTAGTGTAGAGGAATAAGCCATGACTCTGCGTTTAAATACAATTGCACCTGCAGAAGGTGCTAAACGTGATAACCTTCGTTTAGGCCGTGGTATCGGTTCTGGCGTTGGTAAGACCGGTGGCCGTGGTGTCAAAGGTCAAAACTCACGTAAGAGCGGTGGTACTCGTCCAGGTTTCGAAGGCGGTCAAACAGCACTTTACCGTCGTTTGCCTAAATTCGGCTTCACTAGCCAATTGGCTTTGAAAACTGCTGAAGTACGTTTATCTGAGCTTGCTAAAGTTGAAGGCGACATCGTGTCTCTTGAAACTTTAAAAGCTGCGAACGTTGTACGTAAAGACATGATCCGTGCTCGTATCGTACTTTCTGGTGAAATTACTCGTGCATTCACTGTTCAAGGTGTTGCATTGACTAAAGGCGCTAAAGCTGCTGTTGAAGCTGCTGGCGGCAAAGTCGAGGAGTAATCCCCAGTGTCTATGACTCCTAGTTCTTCAGGTCATGTCAACATGATGAAAGGCCAACCATTTCATGTGAAATACCGTGAAATTATTCGTCGAATGATGTTTCTCATTGGTGCGTTGTTGGTGTTTCGACTAGGAGCGCATATTCCAGTACCAGGCATCAATAATGCTGCGTTAGAAAACTTGTTTAATGCAAACCAAGGTACCATCCTTGGTTTGTTTAACATGTTTTCTGGTGGTGCATTAGAACGAATGTCTATTCTTGCTCTCGGGATCATGCCATACATCTCTGCGTCGATTATCGTGCAGTTGATGTCAACTGTGGTTCCTTCGCTGGAAGCTTTAAAGAAAGAAGGCGAGCAAGGCAAACGTAAAATTAATCAATACACACGACAAGGTACATTATTCTTAGCGCTGGTACAGGCGATAGGTATGTGTGCAGGCCTGATCAGTCAGGGTATTACCCTGAATACTGGTTTGGCTTTTTATGTTCCTGCAGTAACCTCACTGGTTGCGGGGACCATGTTCTTGATGTGGTTGGGTGAACAGATTACCGAGCGTGGGGTGGGAAATGGTATTTCCATGATCATCTTCGCGGGTATTGTTGCCGGATTGCCTAATCTGATTATGCAATCTTTCTCCTCTGTAGATAATGGCCAGACCAGCCTGATTGGCTTGGTAATTTTTGGTTTGTTATCTCTGGGTGTTTTGGCAGCGATCGTGTTTATTGAGAAAGCGCAGCGTCGTATTCCGGTAAACTACGCTCAAAAACAACAAGGTCGTCGTGTATTTACTGCACAGCAGACACATTTGCCATTAAAAATTAATATGGCGGGTGTGATTCCGGCAATTTTTGCCAGCTCATTACTTTTGTTCCCTGCGAGCTTAGGTCAGTGGGTGGGTAGTGCAGATCCAAATGCTGGATTTATTAAGCGTAGCCTGCAAGATGTAGCATTGGTATTGTCGCCTGGTCAGCCGTTGTATTTGGTGCTCTTTGGTGCGTTAATTATCTTTTTCTGTTACTTCTATACAGCACTGGTATTTAGTCCTAAAGAAGTGTCAGAGAACTTGAAACGCAGCGGAGCTTACGTGCCTGGTATACGTCCAGGTGAGCAAACTGCTCGTTACTTAGATCATATTCTCAATCGTTTGACTTTTATTGGCGCGATTTACATCGCAGTCATTTGTTTGATGCCGATGGTATTGCAAAGTTCATTTGGTATTCCATTCTATTTGGGTGGTACCTCTTTGCTGATTGTTGTGGTAGTAGTGATGGACTTTATGGCTCAGCTGCAATCACACCTCACTTCGCACCAATACGATAATCAAACGTTAATGAGAAAAACGACTGCTCATCCTAAGGGATAAGCGCACTTGAGGTTTCATCATGAAAGTACAAGCTTCTGTTAAGAAAATTTGTGGTAGCTGTAAAGTTATCCGTCGTAATGGGGTTATCCGCGTAATTTGTAGCGCAGAACCTCGTCATAAGCAGCGTCAAGGTTAATCTGATTAAGACCTGTTGATTTCTGTAGGCGAATTAGGTTATTATCCGCCCCTCAAGATTTTTGTGGGGCGGTTGATTATCTACTGCCTTTTTGGAGAAAATTGAATGGCTCGTATTGCCGGTGTAAACATTCCGGATAACAAGCACGCTGTTATCTCTCTAACGTATATCTTTGGTATTGGTCGCCATACTTCAAAAGCTATCTTAGCTGCTGCTGGTATTGCTCCAACGACTAAGATCCGTGAATTAGATGACGCTCAGCTTGATGCGATTCGTGCAGAAGTTGCTAAGGTTCCGACCGAAGGTGATTTACGTCGCGAAATTTCCATGAACATTAAACGTTTAATGGATTTAGGCTGCTACCGCGGTCTTCGTCATCGTCGCAGCTTGCCTGTCCGCGGTCAACGCACCAAAACTAACGCTCGTACCCGTAAAGGTCCGCGCAAACCTATTAAGAAATAAGATTTCTGGAAGCTAAAAGATGGCTAAAGATACTCGCGCACGCAAGAAGGTCACTCGTACCGTCTCTGAAGGTGTCGCACACATTCACGCTTCTTTTAATAACACCATTGTGACTATTACCGATCGTCAAGGTAATGCACTGGCTTGGGCCACTTCAGGTGGACAAGGCTTCCGTGGATCACGTAAATCAACTCCGTTCGCTGCTCAGGTAGCTGCTGAAGTTGCTGGTAAAGCTGCTTTAGACTACGGTTTGAAAAACTTGGACGTCCTTGTAAAAGGTCCTGGTCCTGGTCGTGAATCTGCGGTTCGTGCTTTAGGTGCAGTGGGTTATAAAATTAACAGCATTACCGATGTGACGCCAATCCCGCACAACGGTTGCCGTCCACCTAAAAAACGTCGCGTGTAAGGAGAAACATTCATGGCTCGTTATATTGGTCCAAAATGCAAACTCTCTCGTCGCGAAGGGACAGACCTGCAACTTAAATCAGGCGTTAAACCGTTTGATGTTAAGACAAAAAAACATGCGAAAGTTCCTGGCCAACACGGCGGGGCTCGTGGTGGTAAACAATCTGAGTACTCACTACAATTACGTGAAAAACAAAAAGTACGTCGCATGTACGGTGTTTTAGAGCGTCAATTTAGTAACTACTATAAAGAAGCTGCTCGTGTTAAAGGCGCAACTGGTGAAAACCTGTTGAAGCTACTTGAAAGCCGTCTTGATAACGTTGTTTATCGTATGGGTTTCGGTTCTACTCGCGCAGAAGCTCGTCAGTTAGTATCTCACCGTAGCATCACTTTGAATGGCCGTCGTGTTAACATTGCGTCTATCCAAGTTAAAGCGGGTGATGTGATCGCAGTTCACGAAGGCGCTAAGCAACAATTACGTATCAAAAACGCAATTGAATTAGCTACTCAACGTGGCATGCCTTCTTGGATGGAAATCGACCATTCTAAATTAGAAGGTACGTTCAAAGCTGCACCGGATCGTTCTGATTTACCTGCTGAAATCAACGAAAGCTTGATTGTAGAATTGTATTCTAAATAATCCTTGAGGAAGCAATATGACGCGTACTGCAAATGAGTTTCTAACTCCGCAAGCGATCAAGGTCGAAGCGGCAAGCGGGACCTCGGCAAAAGTTATTCTAGAACCATTAGAGCGTGGCTTTGGTCATACTCTTGGTAATGCTTTACGTCGCATCCTTCTTTCTTCTCTACCTGGCGCAGCTGTGGTAGAAGTTGAGATTGAAGGGGTCGAGCACGAGTACAGTACTTTGGAAGGCTTGCAGCAGGACATCGTCGAGCTCTTGCTGAACCTAAAAGGATTGTCGATTAAGCTGTTCGATCAAAATGAAGCTTATTTAACATTAGAGAAACAAGGTGCAGGCGACGTAACTGCGGCTGACCTTCGTTTACCTCATAATGTTGAAGTGGTTAACCCTGAACATTTGATCGGTACTTTAAGTGCCTCAGGCTCATTGAAAATGCGTCTGAAAGTGGCTCAAGGTCGTGGCTACGAGACTTCTGATTCACGCTTCCCTGAAGGCGAAACTCGCCCAGTGGGTCGCTTGCAGTTAGATGCGTCTTACAGCCCAATCAAACGTGTTTCATACACCGTGGAAAACGCGCGTGTAGAACAACGTACTGACCTTGATAAACTGATCATTGATCTTGAAACTAACGGTACTGTAGATCCTGAAGAAGCGATCCGCAAAGCTGCAACTATTTTGCAGCAACAAATTGCGATCTTCGTTGACCTTCAGAAAGATCAAGCACCTGTTGCTCAAGAGCCTCGTGAAGAAGTTGACCCAATCTTGCTTCGCCCAGTAGATGATCTAGAGCTAACTGTTCGTTCTGCTAACTGTTTGAAAGCAGAAAACATTTACTACATTGGTGATCTTGTACAGCGTACCGAAGTTGAGTTGCTTAAAACTCCTAACTTGGGTAAAAAATCGCTTACTGAGATCAAAGATGTTCTGGCTTCTAAAGGCTTACAACTCGGCATGCGTTTAGAGAACTGGCCACCGGCTAGTCTCCGTATGGACGATCGTTTCGCCTATCGTAGCCGTTAATTAAGTAGGACTATCACCATGCGTCATCGTAATAGTGGTGTGAAATTAGGCCGTACAAGCAGTCATCGTAAAGCGATGTTCCAAAACATGGCTAACTCTTTGTTCGAGCACGAGTTGATCAAAACAACTGTGCCTAAAGCAAAAGAGTTACGTCGTGTAGCTGAGCCTTTAATCACTTTAGCTAAAAACGATACAGTAGCAAACCGTCGTTTGGCGTTTGCTCGTACTCGTTCAGCAGCAACTGTTGGTAAATTATTTACCGTTCTTGGCCCTCGTTACAAAGAGCGTAACGGCGGTTATCTACGTGTTCTTAAAGCGGGCTTCCGTGCAGGTGATGCTGCACCGATGGCTTACGTTGAGCTAGTAGATCGCGAAGTTAACTAATTTCGTGAAGAATAACGCAAGTTGTTCGAAAAGGTCGGTTGAATAAACCGGCCTTTTTTAATGCCTGTATATTTTAATTTAAAGTGATTGAGTTCAACATAACTGATCTGGCCTGAAAAGATAAAAAAATAGTGGCTTTTTAATGAACTTGACATTGTGTATTGTCAGTTTTGTGATTTAATAAAAACAGATAGCATCGCTTAGGTAAAAGAACAACATGGAAAAGCAGGTAGATATTTTAATTGTGGGTGCGGGGATCTCGGGGATTGGTCTGGCAGCACATCTTTCTAAACATTGTCCGCAACGCTCTTTTGAGATTATTGAACGCCGCGAAAGTATTGGCGGAACTTGGGATCTGTTCAAATATCCGGGCATACGTTCTGATTCGGATATGTCGACTTTTGGTTTTAATTTCAAACCCTGGAAGAAAGAAAGCGTGCTTGCCGATGGCGCATCCATCAAAAATTATCTAGCTGAAGTGGTGGATGAGTTTAAGCTACAGTCGAAAATCCATTTTCAGCATCGGGTCTTAAGTGCCAATTATGATTCTACAACCTGCAAATGGTCAGTAGAGATCGAGGATGCATACGGTAAGAAGCAGATCTGGATCGCCAACTTTGTACTGGGTTGTACCGGTTATTATAATTATGATCAGGGTTTTCAGCCGGAGTTTCCAAATCAAACTGCATTCAAAGGTGAGTTTATTCATCCACAACATTGGCCGGAAAATTTAAACTATAAAGGCAAAAAGGTAGTGATTATTGGCAGTGGTGCGACCGCGATTACCTTGGTTCCTGCGATGGTTAAAGGCGGAGCAGGACATGTGACCATGTTGCAACGCTCACCGACTTATATTGCCTCTGTACCCTCGGTCGATTTTATTTATTCAAAAATGCGTAAATATCTGCCTGAGGAGGTCGCCTATAAGCTGACACGTGCGCGTAATATCGGCATGCAGCGCGGGATTTACGCTTTGGCACAGAAACAGCCAAAATTATTAAAATCGCTTTTGCTTAAATCGGTGCAACTCCAGCTGAAAGGTAAAGTGGATATGAAGCACTTTACCCCGAATTATGAACCTTGGGATCAACGTCTTTGTGTGGTGCCGGATGGAGATCTGTTTAAAATTTTACGTGAAGGACAGGCATCGGTTGCAACGGATCAGATAGAAACCTTTACCGAAACGGGAATTCAGCTGAAATCAGGTCAACATCTGGATGCTGATATTATTGTTTCTGCCACCGGTCTGAATATTCAAATCCTTGGCGGGATTCAGGCGACGATGGATGGTCAGCCTATCGATACCTCTCAGCATATGCTGTATAGAGGTATCATGGTCAGTGACATACCGAATATGGCGCTGATTATTGGCTATATCAATGCCTCCTGGACGCTTAAAATCGACATTGCAGCAGAATATATTTGCCGTCTGTTGAACTATATGGATCAGCAAGGTTATGCACAGGTAATTCCTCAGGGAGATCAGAGTGAATTGCTTCAGGATACCGTCATGGGCAGTCTCAGTTCGGGTTATATTGCCCGGGCTGCAGACGTCATGCCAAAGCAAGGCAAACAGGCTCCGTGGAAAGTCAGCAATAATTATCTGGCAGACCGTAAGGAGCTCAAACAGGCTTCGTTTGAAGATGGTGTACTGAAATTTAGAAAAAACAGTAATGCTTTAAAGCATAAACCGCGTCTGGTTTCTTAAAGTTATATCTTTGCATACAGAAAAAGGAGTCCTGAGAGCATTGCTGTCCCACAATTTTTCACAAGAGGAAGCTCATTTGAGCTTCCTCTTGTTTTATGGGTATTTTATCGGGTGAAAATAAAGCTTTTAAAGTTCTTCTTTCAAACAAATTCACTTGAATTATTCTGAGTAAACGTTGAACTGTCCAACCTGTTTTCCCTAAATGTTGAGCGAAACTCACCAATAAATAGGCGATCATCGCAATCCAGATTTGTGTCTGAATTGCGTTCCTGCTGCGGCCTAGAAATGCTTTTAATTTGAGATTCTGCTTAATCGCCTTAAAGAACAGCTCAACTTTCCAACGATCTTTATAAATCGCCGCAATGGTGGAGGCGGCTAAATGAAAGTTATTGCTGAGAAAGCTAAAGTGCTTGCCACTTTGCTGATCTCTATATTCAATTCTTCTTAACACTGGGGCTTTTCTTTTTAGGGCATGTGCGCTATTCAGCTGAATGGTTTCATCTTTTAGAATACCTTTGGATTCAAGCACTGGATGTTGCTGGATCACCTGATACACAGATTTAGGCCTAAAACGTGTGACAAATCCAATGTTTTGAGCAGTCAGATTTGCATACCATTGGTAATCGACATAGCCTTTATCAAAAACTACAATGCTGCCAGCAGGAAACTGGAATTTGCGGCCTTGTACCATGTCATTTTCTTTGCCATTTTCAACTGCAACAAACTCAGGAATATCATTGCTGTGATTCAATCCTATGCTGAGTTTCATGCTGGCTTTTGAGTCGTGAACTTTGGCCCATTCACATAAGGAAAGCGACAGGTCAATATGACTGGCATCCAAGGAATACAAGGGATTCTTAAAGCGAAATTTATGAGCTACTTTCGAGTGTTCATAGTATTTAAGCAACTTGTAAAATAGCTGTTGATACAAGGCAGCAGGCTGCTGCTCATTGATTCGTGCCAGCGTGCTTTGGGGAATAGATTTTGCTCCGAGATGACTTAGCTTTTCCTGTTGGCACTCCAAATTGGATTGAATATCTCTCAGACTTTGCCTACAAGAGAATTGAGACATCAATATGGCAATAAACTGATCCCACCGGGAAGCCGCTTTAAATTTCTGTCCAACATGGTGTACTTTAGCAAGTTGTTCAAAATCCTGTCGCACAACAGGTTTAATTAGCTCATGAAATACGGTATTCTGATGTAACAAAACCTGAATCCTGGTCGTTAAAGTGTTTGTTTGCACTCATATTTTAACTGTTAGAACTCAGGTTTTTTTATTTAAAGCAAACTATGGGACAGCAGTGGCCCTGAGAGACTCCTTTTTTATGCATCCATTTTAAAGTGAACGGGCGATGAGTTCTTTCATGATTTCATTGGTACCCGCATAAATCCGGTTGGCACGGTTGTCGATATAAGCCCGGGCAATCGGATATTCCAGCATATAACCATAACCACCATGCAGTTGCAGACATTCATCTACGACTTTGCTATACATTTCTGAAATCTTGTATTTGGCCGCAGCAGCGGCATCTATGCCTAGTTCGTGCTTGAGTTGCAGCTCCATACAGCGATCCAGATAAGTGCGGCACACATCGATCTCGGTACGTAGTTCTGCCAGTTTAAAACGGGTATTTTGGAAATGGCTGATGCTCTTGCCAAATGCCTGACGTTCCTGGGTATATTTTACTGTATGGGCAAAAGCGGCTTCAGCGCCTGCCTGACAGATAATCGCCACAATCAGGCGTTCCCAGGCCAGTTCTTTCATCAGCATCATAAAGCCCATGCCTTCCAGACCGAGCAGGTTTTCTTTGGGTACCCGAACATTATCAAAGAACAGTTCGCAGGTATCCTGACCTTTCATGCCAATTTTATTTAAGGGCTTGCCTTTACTAAAACCGGTACGTTCGGCTTCGACCATAATCAATGAGAGATTGGCTGAACCTTTATCATTATTACCCGTTTTACAAACCACAATCGCCATATCACAGAGATAGCCATTGGTAATAAAGATCTTGGAGCCGTTGATGACATAGTCATCGCCATCGAGTACTGCCGAGGTTCGCACAGCTTGCAGGTCAGAGCCGGTTCCCGGTTCGGTCATGGCAATCGCGGTGACCACTTCTCCAGACGCCATTTTCGGAAGCCATTGCTGTTTTTGAGCTTCATTGCCAAAATTCAGCAGATAATTGGCGACGATATCTGAATGCAGCGAAAATCCGGTCGCTGAATCTCCGGCATAGGCCTGTTCCTCAATCAGAATCATGCTATACAACCGGTCTACGCCAGAGCCGCCATATTCTTCAGGCATGGTCGCGCAGAGCAATCCAAGCTCACCGGCTTTATTCCATAACTCTCGATCCACATGTTGCTGACTTTCATAACGCTCGGTATGTGGAATGACTTCTTTCTCATAAAATTTACGGACCGTCTCGCGAAAAGCTTCATACTCGGTACTAAAAAGTTGGCGCGGCAGCATCGGGGCAAGTGGGCGAATGGCTGCAGACTGCATCTTGTTATTCCTTATTTTGATCTGTTTGGTTTAACTTAGGCCATGCCAAGATCAGCAGCAATGAGCGGAATGTTCAAATGACTTAAATCTGCTGATGCTTTTGGTCATTTCTATGAAATCCCTCGAAATTCTGCCAGCGCTTCAGGTAAACTATTCGGGTTTATAACGAGTTGGGGAAATTCGATGACTGATGACATCAGCCTAGAAGAGCGTAAAGTGATTTATCGTGCGCGTCGTGGTTTAAAAGAACTGGATGTATATTTTGATCCCTACGTAAAAAACCATTATCTGAATGCCAAGCCTTTCGAAAAACAGATGTTTGCAGAGCTGGTTGAGCAGGAAGACCCGGATTTGCTGGACTGGTTTATGGAAGTGTCTGAGCCGCCGCGTCCTGAACTAAAAGATTTTATCAAGAAGCTTAAATTTTACGTTCATGGATAATCGTTGCTTCAAGCTGAAACGCAGTCTGTGTGCATTGGCGTTTCAGTTTTTTATTTTTGCACTGCTGATGTATCTATTGTATCAGTTATTACCGATTGCACTTTGGGCAGTGTGTGCTGTCATAGGCTTGGTGATTTATCAGCTGTTTTACCGCAAGACGCCACAGATTGAGCAGTTTGAATATCTGGATGGACGTGAATGGTCATTGACCGCCAAAGCACGACCGACCCGTCGGGTATGTATTAGTCACGTGATTGATCATCAGGCGTATATTGTGGTGTATTTCCAGCATGCCAAGGCGCGACCTTTACTGATCTGGTGTGATCAATTGTCCTTCAAACAATGGAAATACTTAAAATTATTGACTAAATTAATTTAGTTGTAAGATAAACGCATTTTAATTATTTGATTAAAATAATTATAAAACAAATATTTAGATCAAATTTCTATTTTTATTGTTAGACAAAAAACACGGTTAATTCATGACTTAGAGAAATTGTCTGACAATTTATTCCCTGTGTTTTATTTTCAGCCTGTACATTTAACTCACCGACAGCAACTACGGGAAACCCTGATGGAATTTCCAGTGTGGATTTTTCTGATTATAGCGATTGTTTTGGCTCTGGTGATCGGACGATTCGGGATCGGTGCTGAAGGATAAATTTTCATCTTAATCAAGCAGGGTTTTATCATTTTTCTGCTTGTACAGTTAATAAGTAGCATGTGCTGAACCGTCGCAATGCTACTTTTTTTTGCCCAAAATTTGGGATTCTCCTAAATACAGTCAATTGCAGCGCGGCCATTTAATGGCAAAAAGTGTCTCGTCTAAATTAGAGTAAATACTCTTTTATTCACAAAATGCTTCTGATATCTTTAGCAGAAAGATGGACATAATCACAATTATAGAGGACAGGAAAATGTCAGGCGTCCGTAAAATATGCCAAGGTATGGCGACCATTGCAATAACAACAACAGTTTTGACGGGGTGTTCTCAGGTCATTAAAACCGGTGCCAATGTTGCACTGGGTTTCACCGAAAACCATATTGTCCCGCCGATTTTAGCGATGGATGATGCTGAAATGGTGTGTAATTCAGGGAATTCTTTAACACCGGCCATTATGGCGACCAAAGAAATGGGGGCGGATCCGACCCGGGTAGCCGTGCTGATGTATTCGGCTGCCGGTATTTGTGCCGAGCAAAAAGCGCTGGAAGCGGAGTTACGCTATTTACGCGCTTCAAAAACCAATCAGGTGGCAGAAGCTCAAGATGCCCGAATCGAGCAGAAGCGCTGGGCGGCGCTGGCGGCACAGCGTCAATATACCGGTTATCAACTGTTCCAGAGCCGTTATGAAAAGAAATACCAAAAAGCCTTGGGTGAAGAATGCCCACGCATGAACAGTGATATCGAGCAAACGGTTTATCTGTTGGGTATGCTCAGTGGCTTGCAGGCCATGACCAATGATATTAACTCGGGTGGTGCAGTGCATGTACCGAAAGATATTGCTGCCGTGGTCGAGCGTGGCATGGTGTGTCTGGATAACGCGAAATTCTGGGGTGCGCCGAATGCCACCCGTGCGGTGATCTGGACTTTGTTGCCAGGCGCAGGGGAAGGCAAGCCTGACCCTTACCAAACATTAAAACAATCTACACAAATTGGTGAGCAAAAAGGTGTACGTTTATCTCATGCCTTGTATGCCGTAGCGGCTCAGGCCAGTGGCGATGATGCCAAAGTCCGGGATGCCTTAAAAACCTTTGCTCAGGCACGTACCGAGGAAAAACCGGTGAATCCGCAATTCAAGCTGATCGACAGCATGGCTGCAATTATGGTCAGTGGCATATCGGATCGTTACTGGACAGAAAATACCGGTATACGCAGTGGCGATGATGGCATGCAACGTTTCTGGGATGAATCCGACAGCTCTTCTGAGCTCGATGATCTGTTCAGTGCGGATCTGTAATGCAGATACCCTGCATGAAGCTTCAGGGATGAAGTCAAACTAGAGGGTCAGGGAGGACAACAGGCCGATGCTAGATCAACATTTTCGACGAAAAATTATTTTTCTAGCGGCTTTTGTCTCTTTCTCTGCATGTCTGCAAATTTTTCACGATCATTTCATTTACTGGCAAGAAAGTCTGCTGGGTGAATTCTGGCGACTCTGGACAGCGCACTGGGTACATGTGAGCTGGATTCATTACTTTCTAAACATTCTCGCCTTTATCTGTTTACCTTTCATTTTTCCACGCGCTACCGTCTGGCATTTCTGTGCCATTTTGCTGATCTTGCCACCGTTGATCAGTTTAAGCTTTTATTTTTTCTTACCCAATATTGAAGCCTATGCTGGCCTGTCGGGCGTGCTGCATGGTGCCTATGTCGCCGTAGCCTGTGTACATTTGCTGTATAAGCGGGAACGCGGCTTTGCGGCGCTGGTATTATTTTTGATTTTTGCCAAACTGGTCTGGGAAAACACCATTGGCAATGTCGGAACGGCGCAGCTGATCGGTAGTCCGGTTTTGGTTGAGGCACATTTACTTGGGGTGATTTGGGGCGTGATTCTGGCGCTGATCTATATTGTGAGCAATTATTTTCGGGATAATTAAAGTGCAGAGATAAATAATTTACTTGGCAGAAAATACAAAAAGAAAATATAAATTGTCATTTTTATTGTGCCAATTTTCATGCAAAGTCAAAACATAGAATAAAGATCCTGACCTTTGAAAAGGAATTTTCGGGGCAGAAGGGAAGATCAGCGTCCTAGACCAAGCATCAGGCCGCTAAAATAAAAATAGGAATACACATGCAAAATGATGATCAAAACAGATCAGGATTAGGTCTGTTGCGTTATATATGGACAGAGTGGATCTCGACCTTCGTCGTGCTGGTTTTACTTTTGCTCACTTTAATTATTGGCACTGGGGAAATGATTCACGGCCAGTTGCTGCGTATGGGTGAGCGTATTTACGGTGATCCGGCAACAGGAATGCAATATTCATTTTTAAGGGCTGAGCCGACGCGTCCACAATGTGAACGCAATATTAATGTCGATCAACGCGTTCAGCAGCAGATGAAAGCCGATGCAGCCGATGAATATGCCGATTTCTTCGGGGTGCGTTCGGAAGCGGATGTCCGTGCTGCGGTGTTACAGGCACAACAGGTCTGTGAAGAATCCTACCTGTTTTATGATAAAGCCATTCAACATGTGGAAGCCCATCCAAGTATTCGGGCTTATCGGACCTTTGAAACTTCTTTCTTTGGCATCTTTAAGTTTGGTACGGAAAACCGGGCTTTGCTTCTGGTCATCATGGTGGTCTTTGCTGCGATCAGTGCCACTCTAAAAACCCATCATATTGGTTTGCGTAGCCCGAGCACGCGTATCGACTTTAAAGTTTATTCGGTCGCCATGCTGGTCGCTAATGCTTTCCTGGCATTTTCATCCTATAGCCAATATCAGTCCGTATTGAACTCGGGCGTGCCGATGGGGGAGATGAAGTACATCTACTGGTTGTGGATGATTCTGTTCAGCGCACTCACTTTGATCAGCCTGTATCATGTGATCAAACAACCGAAACCGACGCGTGAGGGCGGCAGTTTTGGTCTGGCCTTTCTGAGTGTACCGCTATATGCCTATATGGCTATTACCACCGGAATAAATTTCACCTTCTTTATGGACTATCCAATGGGACAGGGGATTTACCTCGGTCAATTGGTAGAGTTTTCCAGTATTTTCCTAAATCTGGCCTTGTTTATCTGGGCCGGTATGTTGCTGAAACAGACCCGTGTCGTGGACATGTTCCTGAATATTCTGCGTCCATGGAATCTGGCCCCTGAAACCCTGACCTGGTTAATCTTGCTGGCAGCTGCATTACCGACCGCCTATACCGGAGCATCAGGGATTTTCGTAATTGCCGCAGGTGCGATTATTTATAAGGAAGTCTGGAATGCGGGCGGACGCCGTCAGTTTGCATTGGCCGCCACTGCAATGTCTGGTTCACTGGGCGTGGTTTTACGTCCTTGCTTGCTGATTGTCGTTGTGGCATCACTGAATAAAGAAGTGACCACCGACTTACTCTATCACTACGGGATTTATGTCTTCCTGCTCAGTTCGACTTTATTCCTGGTAATTTCCCTGTTCTTTGCAGAAAACAAATTCCGGATTGCTGCACCTATTGTGGCTGCTCCTCAATCCGGTCGCGCCTTCATTGCGATTATTCCATATATCGTGATTTTCATTCTGATCTGGTTATTCTATAAATATGCCTTGTCGACTGACCTGAATGAATTTACCGCACCAGTGATGATGCCAGTCATCCTGCTGATGATTGTCTTGTTCGACAAGTTGCGTCATGAACCTGCGCCGTTGCCGGCAGTGGGGGATTGGGATGAAACTTTGACCGCAACTTTAAACTCAAGATCGGCACCTGAACTGGCGACAGCCGGTGCCGCAGCCAATGCAGAATATCGTGAGGCTGAACATAGTGAACAACCAGGCAAAGAACTGGCTGTTGATCATACTGTGCAGCGTTCAAAAGCGACTGAAATTTTGCGTCATGTCGGTTTCTGGAAGTCTATGCATATTTCGACCAGTGAGACGGTGGGCCATATTGGTGCCTTGGTCATCCTGATGGCACTCTCGGTAAGTGTTGGTGGCTTGCTAGAACGTATTGAAATTATGGAAGCCTTCCCGACCGATATTAGTAGTACCATTCTGGTGATTTCACTGATTGTCGGCTTGATGATTTTTGTCGGGATGATTATGGATCCATTTGGCGCAGTGATTCTGATCTCGGCGACCGTTGCGCCAGTGGCCTATCAATATGGCATTCATCCGGTACATTTCTGGATGATTACTCTGATTGGTTTTGAGCTGGGTTATGTGACGCCACCGGTTGCACTGAATCATCTGCTGGCCAGACAGTCAATTGGCGATGCTGAAGTGGCCGAAGCGGATGCAGAAGTACGACACCTGTCTTTCTACTACCGTTATGAACGCTGGATTTTGCCGGTGATTGTATTGCTGCCTGCGATGCTGATCATTGCCTATGTGCCTTATATCTTTAAGCTGTTCGGCTGGTATCAATAAAAGAAAAGCAATAAAAAAGCATCTTCGGGTGCTTTTTTATTGCTTTGATTTCGAATCTTGATCAAATCTTGGATGAATTCAGGCGTTTTTGCAGAATTGGACTACACAGTAGAATCGCACAGAAAATCAGCCCCAGCCCAATCAGGCTATAAAGGTCTGGAACTTCCTGCCAGAACAGAAATCCCCACATGCCGGCAAAGAAAATCGCCACATAGTTGACCGGCCCAATCTGTCCTGCCGGAGCCAGCTTGTAAGCATTGGACATAAACAGTTGACTGAAATTGGCCAGTATACCGGCAGTAATCAGATAGCTGAGTTCTGTCAGGGTATAAGGTCGCCATAGCCAGAACATCGGAATCACTGAAATAAGGGTGCCAATAAAGCAGAAATAAAATACGATTTTTTCCGGAGACTCGGTTCTGGTCAGCGCCCGTACCGTGACAAAAGCCATCGCTGCCAGAAAACTGGCACTCAAGCCAATGACCGACATCAGGTTAAATAAACCCGAATCTAGTTTGGCCACACAGAGTACGCCAATGAAACCAATCCCAGCAGCAGCTAGCATGCTGGCCGTGATTTTTTCTTTAAGGAATAGCCATGCAATCAACGGGATAAAAATCGGAGAGGAATAGGTAAATACCATGGCATTGGAAAGTTTTAAGTGGGCAATCGCGTAGAAGAAGCCATACATGGCAATCAGCCCGACCACAGCACGCCAGGTGTGCATCCATAGTTTTTCAGTTTTGAAAAAACCAATGCCTTTATTGAAAATGAAAGGCAGGAAAATAAACAGCCCAACAAAATTGCGAAAGAAGACCACGGTAGCATTATCAACTGTTGTTGAGGCATAACGGATACAGACGCCCATGACTGAAAAGAGAAAAGCAGAGCAGGTCAGTAACAGAATGGCTTTAAGCAGATGCGGAGCGGCTGGGGCAGACATGGAAACAACTGAGCTAGAAGATCTGACGATATTCTAGCTGAAATGCTGTCGAGATTTACTGGCTTTGAGCAAGTTGTGCTTCAAGTAACTTGATCTGTTCCTCTTTCAGTTGGATCAACTGGTCGGCATCGCTATGCTGCGCATCCAGTGTGGCTTTTTGTTCATTGAGCTGAACTTGGATGTCATCTAATTTAGCCACTTCTTCTTTGGCCAAACTGGCATTCTCCGGCACTGGTGCATCTGACAGCTGATTTGATACCAGTGCTTTAGTTTCGATCGTCTCAGGTGCTTTCGCTGCCGCCGTATCTTCTTCAGTTTTCGCCGCAGGTTTTGCTGCCGGAACAGCCGCGATATCTTCCTGATGTATGCGTTCCGCTTCACCGGAAGAGGCATTCAACCACTGATATAGCAATACCAATGCAACGACAGTAACTAAAGCCCCCATAATCCCCATTAAAAGTTTGGGGTTATTTCTTTGTTCTACTGACATAGCTTGAACCTTGATTTTTATTTTACTGAACGAGGTTTAAACTGAATCACGCCAACTTCATCTGGAACAGCTGGTGTTTCTGGTGGGTCAACATGTGTGGGACGATTTTCTTCATAACCACATTCAATACATTCGATCCATTCATCTTCACCAGAGGTCAGCATGACGACGCGATCTAACGCCTGACATTTTGGACATTTTGCGCCTGCAATGAAACGACGTTTAATGGTCATCATACTCACCTTGTGATCAACTTAAAAAGCTAGTTTAAGCGTTTTTAGAGGGGTTCGTCCAACCTTGATGACGCAGCAATGCATCTATTTTTGGCTCGCGTCCGCGGAAATTGATAAATGCGTCAAGTGCTGTGTCTTTTCCGCCAACTGCGAGGATATTTTCCCGAAACTGCTTTCCGGTAGTGGTATTAAAAATACCTTCATCTTCAAAGCGGTCGAAGGCATCACTGGCCAAAACTTCGGCCCATTTATAGGAATAATATCCTGCTGCATAACCACCGGTAAAAATGTGACTGAAGCTGTGCTGGAAACGGTTATAGTCGGTGGTCGGTAGGACCGCATACTTTTCACGGATCTCATTCAGAGTAGCCTGAACCTGTGTTGCATTTAAAGCCGGATTGGCTCGGTGAATACTCAGGTCAAACAGGGCAAATTCAAGCTGACGCAGGGTTTGCATGCCAGACTGGAAGAAACGTGCATCGAGCAGGGCTTTCAGCAACTCTGCCGGCAAGGATTCTTGAGTTTCAATGTGCTCGCTGAGCAGATCCAGACTTTCCTGATCCCAGGCCCAGAATTCCATAAACTGGCTTGGCAGTTCGACCGCATCCCAAGCCACGCCATGGGTACCTGCTACCGCAATATTGTCCACTTCTGTCAGCATATGATGCAGGCCATGACCAAATTCATGGAACAAGGTGATGACTTCATCATGGGTCAAGAGTGCAGGGCGATTGCCGACAGGTGGAGTAAAGTTACCGACCATATAGCAAATCGGTTTTTGCAGGCCATCACTGGTCTGCATACGGGAACGGAAACCGCTCATCCAGGCACCGCCACGTTTGCCCTGGCGTGCATACAGGTCAAAATAGAAACCGCCAATCACCTGACCCTGATCTTCCAGTTCAAAATAACGTGCATCCGGATGCCAGACAGGCGCTTCATGTTCAATGACTTGAATGCCATACAGACGATTGACAATATTGAACAGGCCTTGCAGGATTTTCGGTGCAGGGAAGTAAGGTTTAAGCGCTTCCTGTGACAGGTTAAATTGCTGCATTTTCAGCTTTTCAGAATAATAGCCGCTGTCCCACGGTTGCAGATCACGGATGCCATCTTCAGCAGCAATCGCTTTCAGTTCAGCGATTTCTTGCTCTGCCGGTGCGCGGGCATGCTCTGCCAGATCACGCAAGAACTCGTCTACAGCCTCTACACTCGGTGCCATTTTGCTGGCTAAGGACAATTCTGCATAATTATTAAAGCCAAGCAGTTTTGCCATTTCCAGACGCAGACTGAGGATTTCTTCGATCAATGCCGTATTGTCAAACTCGCTCTGCTCAGCCTGATCTGACGCACGCGTGGTATAGGCTTTATACAGTTCTTCACGCAAAGGACGATTTTCTGAATGGGTCATGATCGCCAGATAAGACGGGAAATCCAGCGTAGCCACCGGTTGATCCAGCTCACGTTGCTGACCATATTGTTTTAACAGCTCAATATTATTTGAAGATAGACCCGCTAACTCATCTTCATTCAGCGGTCTGAAATAGGCCTGAGTCGCATCTAGCACATGGTTGGAGAAGTCGGAAGATAATTGGGACAGACGTGCCGAAATTTCCGCATAACGTTTTTTCGCTTCACCCTCTAACGCCACCCCAGATAATTTAAAGTCACGTAAGGCCAGTTTAATGGCGCTTTGCTGCGCTGCCGGCAGTTCACTATAAATCGACGCATCATAAATATGCTGATAGGTCTGATACAGCGCCGTATGTTGACCCAGTTGCGTATAATATTCGCTAAGACCCGGTAAAAGTGCTTGGTAGACATCACGGGTTTCGGCATTGTTCATCACGGCATTTAAATGTGACAAGATGCCCCAAGACTCACTCATATTGTTTTCAAGCGTGTCGACATGTTCCAGAGTAGTCAGCTGCTCCTGTACTGTAGTAGGCGTTTCGGTGAGGTCATTCAGGAACTTTTGCCCTTCAGCGATACAGCTTTCAATTTTTTGTTTTAGCTCAGCCAGCGTAATCTGATCAAATTGTGGAACAGGCAAAGTTGCCTTTTCTAAAGTCATGTCGGTCTGCCAAATTAATTTTCAGTGTTAGTTCTAGAAGTAAGGCTTCTTGATCGAGAAATCAAGCTTGACCGGTGATTTATTCTGAAGCAGGAGGTATCGAGATTTATTCAATCTCGTTCACAATGATGTCCAAGCTACTTTTACTAATGTTGAGTTATAGTTCAACTGATTGGTGTTGCTCGCTGAAACTCCGAAACAGATAGTTTAAGAATAGGCAGAATTCCATAGTCTGTTTCAAAGAAATAGGAAATATGTCTTTGCAGATCTTTGAATTTCACTGCTTGAGTGTAGATCAAAATAGGAGGCAGTTTTCCTGTCAGTTTTGTTTAGAAATAGGGAAGGTACCTGATCAGACTGATCTAAGTTGATGATTCGATGCGGTAAGTATTTTTACTCTAATCGTATTTATTCTGGATAAGGTTTAAAAGAAAAAAGAGCGCCGTAGCGCTCTTTTTAAACCATCAAAAATTATTCAGTCTTGGCTTTTGCATTCGACTTTTTCTTTTTGACCTTGGCCTTTTTCTTTACTTTATCTTTAACCTTTGCTTCAGACTTTCCTGCAGATGGTTTAGCAGACTTTTTACTGTAAGAGCTGGGTTTTCCTTTTCCTTTTTTGCGTCGTATGGGTTGTTCTCCATCGGCGCTCAAGTTGGATTTAGATTCACGTTCATTATTGCCAAACACTTCTTCTGTCGCTGCTGGACGTGATACTGGTTTTTTCTCACTCACGCGCGGTGCACGGGCACGAACTGCACGGCCGGCATGACTGAGTTGTTGCACCAGTTCAAAATCGATCTTACGTTCTTCCAGATTGACACCGGCAACCTTGATTTTGACTTCATCACCCAGACCAAAGACCTGACCACGGTTCTGGCCGATCAGATTCTGGCTGCTTTGATCAAAGACAAAGAAGTCATCACCTAGCTGGCTGACATGCACCATACCATCGACATACAGATCTTTTAACGTGACAAACAGGCCAAATTCTGCCGTTGCACTAATAATGCCGACAAATTCTTCGCCCAGATGCTGCTGCATATAATGACATTTCAACCAGGTCGTCACCGAGCGCGACGCTTCATCTGCACGACGTTCTGTGGCAGAGAAATGGTCACCAGCTTCATCTAAAGCACCGCCTGAAAGCGGAGATGGCTTGTTATTTAAATGTGCTTTGATTGCACGATGCAATAACAAATCCGGATAACGGCGAATTGGTGAAGTGAAATGTGTATAGGCTTCATAAGCCAGACCATAATGGCCTGCATTACTCGCACCATAGTAAGCCTGCATCATGGAGCGTAATAACACGGCATGAATACTTGGTGCATCAATCCGTTCTTTGGTCGCTTCAATCACCGCCTGATAATCTTTCTGAGTCGGCTGTTCCGGGAAATTCAAACCCAGCAGCTTGACGAAGTCACGGACTTTCTGGATACGTGAGAACTCTGGTGGCTCATGCACACGGTACAACATTGGCATTTCATTTTTCAATGCATATTCTGCGGCTGCCACGTTGGCCAGCAACATACACTCTTCAATCAGCTTATGCGCATCATTACGGCTGCGTGGAAGAATTTCTTTAATTCCGCCCAGTTCGTCGAAGGTCATGTAAGTTTCAACAGTTTCAAATTCCATGGCATGGCGTTCAGCACGTAAACTTTTAAGAACTTGATAAAGTTGGAACAGGGTGTTGATCGACTTGCGAACTTCGCGATCTTCGGTAATCGCCTGGCTGTCACCTTCCAGATACTGTGCGACCTGATCATAGGTCAAACGTGCCTTGGAATGCATGACAGACGGATAGAACTCAAAACCGGTGACTCGGCCAGCACGTGACAGTTTTAAATCACAGACCATACATAGGCGGTCAACGTTCGGATTTAACGAACACAGGCCATTCGACAATGCTTCAGGCAGCATCGGTAAAACGAAGTGCGGGAAGTAGACTGACGTCCCGCGTTCCTGCGCTTCATCATCTAGCGGTTTGCCTGGACGTACATAATGGCTGACATCGGCAATGGCCACGACCACACGATAGCCACCACCCGGACGTTTTTCGGCATAAACGGCATCATCAAAGTCACGTGCATCTTCACCGTCAATAGTAACTAAGGCTAAATCACGCAGATCCACACGACCTTCACGGTCTTTGGCCGTTGGCTCTTTAAAGCTTTCGGCTTCTTTAACCACTTCTTCCGGGAATTCATAAGGCAAACCATATTCTAAAATGGTTTGTGGAATAATGATTTCAGTATCGGCCTTGTCTGCCATGGACTGCACAATATGTCCAGTCGCGAATTCTTCACGGGTCGGATAGGTATCAATCGCCACACGAATAGAGTCACCCAGATTAGCCTGGGCATGTTCGATCAGTTCTTTTTCAAGGGTGATTGGCTGATGCGCATTTGGGTTGGCTGGCTGGATAAAGTATTCACCATCATATTCTGACACTTTACCAATGATCTGTTTGACACGATGCTGCACAACTTCAGTAATATAGCCCCAGGCTTTACCTTTACGGTCTACCGAAGTCTGACGCACTTTAACGCGGTCACCATTAAAGACCAGGCGCAGTTCACGCTCAGCCAATAATAAGTCGTCCTGGCCGGAAATGTTGGCAGTTCCCATCCCCCGGGAATTGATATAAACCGTCGCTTCGGATTCAGGTTGCTCGACGGCAATCTGAAACTTGTAGCCGTCTTTCATCAGTTGCCCGTCACGCACCATCGCAATTAAACGATGGCTTAGGGCATCAATACTTTTTTGATCTGCAATTTCAAAATGTTCGACCAGGTCTGCATGGGACTGGGCATTGTTCTTTTCGATGGTTTCTAAAATGAGCGTGCGGCTAGGGATAGGGTTGTCATAACGTTCGGCTTCAGCTTTTGCTTCAGGATCGACCCAGTTTTTCATCATGTCTTTAAATTTATCTTAGGAGATAGGTTTAGCATAAAACATGTGTGCGCAGACTGCACGTAAATGATTGCAATAATCCATTTAAGTTTTCAATTTTCTGTTAATTTTCGATAACTGGAAATTTATGCAGTTTTTTTGCCATCAAAATGCACGAAAAATCGAGGAATTGCTTAAAAAGTATTTAAACGAGCAAAAATATGCACTTTTTTTTGATGCTGCGCTTGCAGTGCCATGCCGAAATTTGTATTATGGCCGCACGTTACGGTGAGATGGGTGAGTGGCTGAAACCACGTCCCTGCTAAGGACGCATACGGGTAACTGTATCGAGGGTTCGAATCCCTCTCTCACCGCCACGCTTACTTACGTCGCGCGCTCATAGCTCAGCTGGATAGAGCACTTGGCTACGAACTAAGGGGTCGGGAGTTCGAATCTCTCTGAGCGCACCAAGTAAGTTAAGCAGAAAAAAACGTATCGCCAACCTAGGCACACAAGTTACGCGCTCATAGCTCAGCTGGATAGAGCACTTGGCTACGAACTAAGGGGTCGGGAGTTCGAATCTCTCTGAGCGCACCAACTTGAACAATTAACCGCACATGTTGCGGTTTTTTTGTGCCTAAAATTTACAGAAACACCAGACATCACGTGCTAAAAATAAGTCTCAGGCGAGTGAATAAAAATAAAGGCAATCGTGATGAGAAAAATCATTGTCCAGGAATTTTTGACCCTCGATGGCGTGATGCAGGGGCCCGGCGGCCCAGAAGAAGATATATCTGGTGGCTTTCAATATGGTGGCTGGGTGGCGCCGTATTTTAATGCGGAACCTGATCCGGCATTTGATGTCATTATGCAAAAATGGATGCAGCCCTCCGATATTCTTTTAGGGAAACATACTTTTCAGATTTTTGAATCTTACTGGCCCACACATACTGAAGACTGGCCGGGAATCAATGACGTCAATAAATATATTCTTTCTACTAGTCTGGAGCATTCCGACTGGCAAAATACCCTTTTTCTGAAAAGCATTGATGAGATAATCAATCTTAAAGCATCGGGAGAGGGGGATATTCGCGTGTATGGTAGTGCTGCAGTGGTACAGACACTTTTCAAATATGAGCTTGTGGACGAACTTCGTCTGCTGACTTTTCCAATTATACTCGGTGTTGGCAAACGCCTGTTTAGCCATGAATCAATACCCGCCGCTTTTCAATTGATAGATCATCTGGCCAGCTCAAATGGTATTGTGTTTACGCATTATCAAAGGGCAGGAGAAGTAAAGACTGGAACAATAGGCGAGTGATAAAGTGTACAAGGATGATGGTCGTTTTATATTTGAATTCTATTCTGGCTGAATACCTGGTTAAGAATACTTAAGGCTGACCCATTGCGTAGTGATGGAATTTTTGGAAAATACAAGCCTCTTGATTGAATTAATTAAGTGTTTTTAGCTCTAAATCCGCAGAAATTTTCAGCAGAAAACTATAAATTTTGATACATCGTTTAATTACTGTACATTCAGTTGTGATTTTATTAAAAAACACTTAACAAGACTGAAAAAGCTCGTATAATGCACCCCATCAAGACGTCGCGCTCATAGCTCAGCTGGATAGAGCACTTGGCTACGAACTAAGGGGTCGGGAGTTCGAATCTCTCTGAGCGCACCAATCTTGATAAGAATTCTGAAAAAACCGCACGTTGATGCGGTTTTTTTACGTCTGTGATTTTTAACTATTTTTCATATAAAAAACCAATAACTCTCTGCTTCCTGCTCATCTTAATTTCTGCTGTACTTTCAGTGCATAAACGGTATTACCACCCACTGCTGGTAAAATATCATGATAGGGCATGCTACGCATGGCTCTTAATAAGAACGGCGCCTGATCGTGAATTTTCATACTGCTGGTGATTTGAAATAAGGTACCTTGTGACTGCGGCAATAAGCGCATACCACCTTTCACAAACTTCAAGTCACCGCCATTGGCATTGAACTGGTTTTGCAGGGAATCAGGTTGGTAAAAATGCATCTTAAAATTAAACGGGATCTGAATCACGCCCAAACCCACCGACACCTTATAGTTGGCATTTATATTCTGAGTATTGACCGAATTCAGTTCGACTTTCTTGATCTGCCGAGGAAAAAGCTGCTGCGTCGCTTCAGCCGCTAACCACGGTCGCAATTTTTCGACCGGATGCGCAAAATATTGATAGGTGCTGCTAAATCTTAAATTTTCTGAGGCTTTTCCTTCTTTGACCTGATAGCTCGGTAAAATGAAACTGACCGGTTGCCCTGATTTTTGGCTGATCTGGGCAATTTTTTGTAGCTGTTGAGGGTTGAATCTCATCTGCGGAATTGGAGTTGCTAGTGCCGCTGTATGATCGGTTTCAAAGCGCTGTTGTAGTGCTTCCAGTAGAAATGCATTGGTACTCGGCGGAATGCCGAGTTTGGCTTCAGGCAGCGCATTCAGGATTTTACTGAATAAAAAGCCTTTGGGCTGATTCAGGTCGCCCCATTGGGTGACAGTCACCAGCGTTTTATGCGGACCCAGTGCAAACCATTCCAGTTTTCCCGCACCATAGGGAATTGGCGCATCAATAATTAAGGTGCTGATGCTGTTTTCACCCAGATGATGCTGCATCACTACGGTTTCTTTAAAGTTCAAGACTGGAATCGGGGTCGGGATATGAACCTGATATTTAACCTGCTGAATCGAACCCTGCTGCTCCAGCACTTTGGCCGACTTTAAGGTCGGAAACAGGCCGACATAATTCGGATAATGGCGCAGCAATTTTTCGACCTGAGCTTCAGCTACCGGTAATACCACAGCCGCACTATAAAACTGTGTCTTGCTGGCTGCATTACTGTTTAAGGTGGGAAGCTGGGTTTTACTGGTTGGATGCGCATAAATCAGAATCCGCTCGCCGGTTAATTCTGCCAGTTGCTGGGCATTGCCTTGATAAGCACTCAGACTGCTTGGTATTTCGGCATTCCAGGGAATAATCTTGGCCAGTGCTGGGACAGAAACTGCCAAACAAACACCGATGAGCATGCATTGCTTTAATTCTTTCATTCAACATCCTGTTGCGTATTTTTTGTTTTAATTGCTGTTTATTTAAAACCAAATGCACGTATTTCCAAAGCAAAGTTATGTAATTGATGCGACAGGCCATAAGCGCTATGGATATTTTGGTATAGTATTGGGCAAGATTTTATTTTTGATGTGATGCTATGCTATGACTGAGTCAGCACCGACTTTATCGACCCGTTATTTTCTGACTTTAGAAGAATCTCAGGATGGTTTTGCCCTGGCGACGTTTGGTAAAAAGCAGATTTCACGTTTTCTGACCCCTTTGGTCAGTATCGGGATCATCATCTGGGGTTTCTCGATGGGCTTTGATGGCGTTGGACGTTATTACGTGGCTTTGGGTGCATTCTTCCTGATCCTGCAAGGCATCATGCGTTACTGGTTCCTGCCGATGATGTTTAAACGCCAGTTTGTTAAATATCAGTTTGGTAAAAGCGAACAGGGTATTGATTTGTATCAGGACTATGCGGAAATTTTTACCAATGATCGTAGCAAGCTGGTGCCATATAGCGAAGTGCAGAATTTTGCTGTTGGTAAACTGACTTATATGCTGGAATTGAAAAACCGTACCGTGGTTATTGTGCCGAAGCGTGCATTTAAGGACGGCACTGAACAGAGTATGTTCGAGCATACATTTAAAAAATAATTCAGATATCTATAAAAGGAAAAGGGAAGTTTTGATCATGAGCACACGTCCATCCAAAATCGTTTGTGTGGGTCGCAGTTATGCCGATCATGCCAAAGAACTCGGCAATGCGATCCCTGATCGTCCGGTATTGTTTATCAAGCCACCGAGTGCCTTAAGTTCGCTCGAAGCAGGCATTGAGTGGAATCCGGAATGGGGCAATTGTCATTATGAATGTGAACTCAGCTTGCGTATTGACCGGACTTTAAGCAAAGAAAGCGATCCTGTGAAAGCACTTGAAGCTGTGGGTGCGGTGACTTTAGGTCTGGACTTAACTTTGCGTGATTTACAGGATGATCTCAAGAAAAAAGGCCAGCCTTGGGAACGTGCCAAAGCCTTTGATGGCTCTTGTCTGCTGTCGGACTGGGTGCCTGTCGCCGATGTAGTCACTGACTGGAAAGATGTGCATTACACACTTGAAGTCAATGATGAGCTGCGTCAAAAAGGTAATACCGCTTTATTGATTTTTGATATTGCGACCTTGCTGGCTGACATCAGTCAGGTCTTTACTTTGGAAGAAGGGGATGTGGTGATGACCGGTACCCCGGCAGGTGTTGCGGCATTGCATTCAGGCGATCAACTGAAAATGACGCTGAAGGGGCAGGCTCAGGATTATGTCTGGACGACTTTTGTGAAATAACCAAGATTTTGAATCAAAGGAGCCAATGGGCTCCTTTTTCATATGCATAATTTTAATCATTAACAGTATAACGCTTGCGAAACTGATCAGGGGTGCTTCCCATCCAGCGTTTAAACATGTTGATAAATGCCGAGGCATTGGCATAGCCCAGATCAAAGGCAATGCTTTCAACGCTATGACCTGAATTTAATAAAGACATGGCCTGCATCACTTTCAGGCGTTGCCGCCATTCATGTAGTGACATTCCCAGTTCTTTCTGGCTATATCGCGCTAGCGTCCGCTCGGTTAAATTGACGCGTTCTGCCAGTTGCTGCAGCGAGCTCTGATCTGCCAGATGCTGATGTAAATAATCTAAAATCTGTTTCAGCAATGCATGTTCTGAATGCGGTAAATAACTGCTGACCAGTTGGGCTTGCTGGAGCTGATCGAGCAGTACCTGTAGCAGACGTTGATATTCAGCTGAATCCTCGAATACTGGATGGTCTTGCTGATGTAGTTGTTTCAGGTGGGTAAATAAAGCAGTGACCAAGGGGGCGCTGAGCAGGATGCCCGGTTGAGTGGGCAGTTGGCTACAAAGTGATTCATGCACATACAGAGTGCCATGAGAAACTGCGGTACGGTTCAGACCACGATGCTCTAAATTCGGTGGGAGCCAGATGCCGTGAGGTGAAGGCGTCACATAATTTATATGATTAATATTCACTTCCATCACTCCATGAAAAGCATAGACAAATTCTCCCCAGGCATGGCCATGTAGCGGATAAACAGATTGCGCAGGATCCTCCCTGAAGCTGATCCACAGAGGTGCTTTAATCAGATCATGGGTCGGAAGTTGCTTGAGCGAAGCTGAATCTGCTTGGATTTTTTTATGCATCACCGAAATTGCCTGAATAACACCATCATTTGTCTGTTTTGAAGTATATCTTTTATTTCTGACACTTTTATAGTGTACCTTCCAAATGAGCAACAGGACCGTATGTGAGCCAGCGTCAGGCATTAGATGCCAAAGCATCTGCCATCATGTTTGTATTGTGTATGTTGTGGGGTTTACAACAGGTGGTACTGAAGTGGGCCGCGAATGATATTTCAGCCCTGATGCAAATTGCCTTGCGTTCAGCCTTGTCTGCGCTGATGGTTTATCCCTTGATTCAGCAAAGCGTACGCCGTCAACTGTGGAATGCACGCTATTTACCTGCAGGATTGCTGGTCGGTGTGTTGTTTGCAACCGAATTCTATCTGATTGGTGAGGCACTGCGTTATACCTCAGCCTCGCATACGATTGTTTTACTCTATACCGCACCGATTTTTGTGGCTTTGGGTTTGCACTGGAAATTGCCGGCAGAGCGTTTGTCTGCTGTGCAATGGGGCGGAATATTTCTCGCCTTTAGCGGAATTGTAGTCAGTTTTCTGTTACGTCCACAAACGGGGTCAGGTCTACAGACTGATGCCTTGTGGGGAGATTTTCTGGCCTTGCTTGGCGGCGTATTCTGGGCAGCCACCACAGTCAGTGTACGTCTGAGCCGGCTGGCTGAAGCACCTGCAACCCAGACTTTGTTCTATCAATTATTGATGGGTGGAATCCTGTTATTGCCTCTGGCTGTTCTGACTGGGCAAGCAGCTATTCAATGGACGGTGTTGTCTATTTCCAGTCTGATTTTTCATACCGTACTGATTTCCTTTGCCAGTTATCTGATCTGGTTCTGGATGCTGAAACATTATCTGGCATCACGGTTGGGGGTATTTTCCTTTTTGACCCCTGTATTCGGCATGCTGTTCGGGGTGCTGATTCTGGATGAACATATCGAAATCAATTTTATTATCGGTACCTGTATGGTGATGTTGGGCGTGATTCTGGTGAGTTTGCAGGGATGGCTGAAAAAACCGAATATCAATAAAACTATTCAAGAGCAAGTATGAAAAACTGGTCTGTAAATTTAGCGACCTGGATTGGCCTGTCTTCCATTCTGATCTGGGCCAGTCTAGTCGCTGTAGTGAAACTGATTACTGAATCCACCAGTGCAGTGCAGGGGATTGCTTTAATTTATAGTTTTAGCAGTCTGGCGATTTTTGCGTTCACCGGCTTTCCAAAAATCACGCAAATGTCCAAGCGTTATCTGCTCGGTTGTGGCGCTTTATTTGTGGCTTATGAGATTCTATTTCTGGTTGCTGTGGCATGGTCGGATAATCGTGAACAGGTGATGCTGATTGCCATGATCAATTATCTGTGGCCACCCTTGATGATTGTTTTTTCGATATTTGCCCGACAGTTGCAGGCTCGCCTCTGGGTGATTCCAGGCTTTCTGCTCGCTGTGATGGGACTGATGCTGGTGGTCAATCCAGAAATCACTAATCTGCCGAAGTTTATGCAGGCTTTAGCTGAAAATCCTTGGGCCTACGGCTTTGCCTTTCTCGGCGCTTTGTTATGGCCTTGCTACTGCGTTCTAACTAGGACCTATGGCCGCGGACAAAATGGTGTACCGATTTTCTTTTTGGTCGCTGTAATTAGCTTATGGTTCTTACATTTAGGATTAAACGAACCTTTTATCATGCCCACATTCAAGCTATGGCTGGGAATTGCGGTGGTAGGCAGTCTGATTGGCATCGCCTATAGTAACTGGAATCAGAGCATGCAGTTTGGCAATATCAAGGTGCTGATTTTAGCCACCTATTTTATGCCAATTCTTTCTTCGGTCATGTCAATGCTGATTCTGGATGTCAGGCCCGAACTCAGTTTCTGGATCGGGACTGCCTTGGTAAGCGTGGGTGCGATTGTTTGTTGGAAATCCACCTATAATATTTAAAAAATCCTCTCAAGCGAGAGGATTTTTTTATTTATGTCGGAACAGTTCGGACAATGGAAAATTGAGTTTTTCTTCCAGATATTGATCGGTTTCCTGTAATCTAGGTGAGAAATTTTGCATCCAGATGTCATCAGTCTGGGCATTGGTGAGATGGTTTTTGCGTGGCAGTGGATAGGGTAATTGCAGATAAAAATTCCAGAAGCTGACCTGATCCAGATCACGAACCAGCACATATTCATTTTCATCGGTACGTTTGATCAAATTCTGCTTTTCAAACATGGCGACATAGCTCGGCCAGCGTCCAATTTCATCCCGGCCCAGCACTTCAAGCGCTTGTGCTTCACTGATGCTTTCACCGGTTTTTTGCTTTTTATAAAATAATTCTAACAGATCCAGCAGCATGACGATGGGATGGCGTTTATTGTCCTGCCCAGATTCAAACGCCGTCAGGGCATAGCTGATTTCAACCCCCAATAACACAATAATCCACGACAGATAAATCCAGAGTAGGAAAATCGGTACGGCGGCGAAAGCGCCATAGACGATTTCGTAACTGGTGAAATTTGACATGATATAGCCAAACAGGTTTTTCAGCAGCTCAAACACCACGGCACTAAACAGACCGGCAATAAAGGCAGATTTAAGCGGTACACTGCGATTCGGGATGGTCCAGTTCAAAATGAAAAATCCGAGTACAGTCAAAGAAAATGAAATCGCCCAGAGGACAAAGGCACCATCCAGCTCATAACCAGCAAAGTTATTGCTGAGAATGCTCATAGATGCCACGGTCGAAGAAATCACAAACGCACTGCCCAATAAAATCGGCCCTAGCGAAATGATGGTCCAGTAACGCATAAAGCCCATAATCCCGCCCCGCGTTTCAGTCACGCGCCAAATGCGGTTAAACACCGTTTCGATACTGCTGAGCATTAATACCGTAGTAACAAATAAAAACAGAATACCAATGATGGTTAAATTGCTGGATTTATCAGTAAAGGCATTCAGAGCCTTATCAAAGGCAATGGTGGTTTTAGGTAAAAAATTACTATAGATCAGCTGCTGCAGTTGCTGCCGTGCAGGTTCTAGGGCTTTAATGGAAGATATAATTACCAGAAAAACCGTCAGCATCGGCACTACGGCAAACAGGGTCGTGTAGGTCAGGGAACCTGCCTGTTCGCGACAGCGGTCTGCTTCAAAGCGTCGAAGTACAAATAAAACAAATTGAAACCAGTGTTTTTCATAGAAAGGTAATTTCTTTAAATACTTAACAATCATCTGCATCCAATCTCAATTTTTTTAATCATCATGAATTTTCATCATCAGCTTAACCAAAAAACTTGCAAAGTATCGTATAGTTTTATTTTTTTAAGTAATGAATAAGAACCATGATGCAACCTTATGTCATTGTTTTATATTACAGCAAATATGGCTCAACCAAAGAAATGGCGCATTTGATTGCCAATGGAATTGAAGCGGCAGGCGTGGCAGTAAAAATAAGGACAGTTCCAAATATATCCAGCGTGGTAAAAGTCGCTGAACCCAGTATTCCGACAGAAGGGGATATTTACTGTACTCTGGACGATCTGGCGCAGTGTGCCGGTTTGGCGCTTGGTTCACCGACCCGTTTTGGCAATATGGCCTCTGAAATGAAATTTTTTTGGGATCAGACCACGAGTCTATGGCTGAATGGAGCGCTACACGGTAAACCGGCTTGCGTGTTTACGGCATCAGGTTCCATGCATGGTGGACAGGAAAGTACTTTGCTGACCATGCTGCCGCCGTTGTTCCATCATGGCATGATGATTATGGGGCTCAGCAATGCAACACCGGCACTCTCGAATACCAAAACTGGTGGTACACCTTATGGTGCTAGTCATGTTAGCGGCCCGCGGCATGATCAGGGCTTGAGTCAGGATGAAAAAATTCTGTGTGAAGTACAAGGCAAGCGTTTAGGTGAAGTGGTACTGAAACTCAATCGAGTCTGAAAAACACTCACAGGAAATGAAGGATGAACTTCATTTCCTGAATTTTATTAGGCTTCTTTTTGATCTTTTTGATCTTTTTGATCTTTTTGATCTTTTTGATCTTTTTGACTAAATCTGTATTTGCATTTCAGACATTGATAATCCTGAAACAGATTACGGTCGACAGAAACCCCGGCTTTTTTCCCCAGAAAATTACCGACCACACCGCCGGTAATTCCGACACTGATTGCACCGACAAAAGTGCCTACGGTTCCGCCGACAATCACACCTAAAGGTCCGGCTACTGTACCAATTGCAGCGCCAATCGATGCACCTGAAGCAGCGCCACCCACAGTCCCTGCAGTTGCACCCGCTGAACTCATGAGAATGCCGCCAATTTTCTTTAAATTCTGTTCATGATCGCGCTGTTCGATATCAGCTGAGCCACATTTAGGACATTGCATAGATTGTTCCATCAAGGATTGAGATGTGCTTGTTTTAGGTTTGTCGGGAATAGGATGTGTGCCCTGATCAGCACTTATTCATAACATACAACAACACACTAGATAAGTTTTGAACTCGCAAATCAGAAACATTGCATACTCACTTGATTCTAGTTGAGTTCACGTTAAAACATTGTATTTCAGCTGTAAATATATGCCTTCTTGGTTGATTAACGCAATTCTTAACCTGTCATTGAGGAAATGGCAAATCTCAAGATCATCAGAAATGTTCTTCTCTCATCAGTCTAAATATTGCGATCTTAGGTAGGCCATTTCTGGATTCGAAATGAAAAAGGAAGGGAAGTCGAAAAATATGTAAACGAGTTCTTATCAGGTCTATTCAAGTTTTCAGCCAAAATACATCTGAATATTGGCGTTTCTTTATAAGTCACCTTCATTGTAATTGATTAATTATATTTTAAATAAATCGTGACATTTATCCTTATTAAATAGAAGTTCTAATAAAATAAAAATTTACGACTTTTAAAATATAAAAAGTATAATAATTCTAATCTTTATTAGATAAATTTTTGATTATTGATAATATAAAAAATATATTATCTTAATCAAGTTTTTTGGATGAATTTTATATTCAAAAAAAATTTATATAATGATTTCTTACAAATCAAAAATAATAAAAAAATATATATTAATTTAATAAAAACAATAATTTATATTTTTAAATAAAACAAAAAAATAAGTGAATAGGGATAAGTTTTACATTTTATAATTTTATGTGATTTAATATTTTTCAGATAAATTTAATCTTACTTAAATGAAAAATTAAATAAATATCTTAAGTCAGAGGATATTAAGATTATGAGAATATTAGTTATCAATCTGGGTTTATTAGGTTTATGTTTTCTGAGTAACGCTTATGCCACCTCTGATGAGTGGACTCAGCGTTGGAAATCATCCAGTGCCCGTTCCAATGAGAATCTAGTTCAAGCCAATCTGATCGAACTTAAGGAGTCAGACTATTATTCCGGATTAGGTAAAACCACCGTTCATAGCACCTCAACTACTTCCATCGGGACGGTAAATACCCCGACCAACAATATCAATGTAGAGGGTACAGACAACAGTATCGATATTACGAGTGAGTTGCTGAATGAAGCACCAGTCAATTCAAATACCAACCAAAATCCTCAGCGCTGTCTTAATTTAAGTAACAGACCAGGAGAATCACAATGTTGAATTTCTCCTCGACAAGAAGACATATATCTTTCGTGAGTGCCACTGTCCTTTTCAGCTCTTTTTTAACAGGCTGCACGGGTTTAGCGCCCTCAAACAAGAAGCCAGTTAGCCTAGTACAAGGCCCCCCAATTACCGATATTTTTACCCCTTTTGATATGGCTTTATCCTGCCTAAAAGGACAATTACGTAGTGATGTGAGTTTCTCCGTGGGGGCAATTCTGGATCAAACCGGTAAGGATGTAGTTACCAATGGTGGTAGCGGAAAAATGGTGACCCAAGGTGCGGGAGATATGGTGCAATCTGCCTTGTTTCAGGCGGGGGTAAGCTTAATGAACCGGCGTGATCCCCGGATTATCGAAAGCGAAGCCAAGTGGGGCATTCGTGATCCAAGACAAATCCAGGCTTCTGATTATTATGTGACAGGCAGTATTAACAGTCTGGATTTTATTCCGGGTGGTGGTTTTGACATGCAGATCGCTGGTGTCGGTCCGAATTATAGTCAAACCCGGATTATGGTCGGTCTGGATTTATCTTTGACTGATACCCGCAGCAGTAAAGTCGTGGGCAATGTTTCATTGCAGAAGCAAATTGCTGCACAGGATTATGGCTTAAGTGCAGGCAGATTCGCTGGTCGTACACTCTTAAATATTCAGATTGGAAAAGGAGAACGAGAGGCAACTAACTTTGCCTTGCGGCAAATGTTGAATCTGGCCACTTTTGAATTGCTGAGTCAGGTTGTCCCACCCGCCGTATTTGAAAGTTGCCGTGCGCAGATACCGCCAGAGTTTGGTCAATTGAACTTAACCCGAAGTTCTGTCGCTCTGCATAAATACAAGAAAAACCAGCAACAAAATAGTACAGCTTCAAGCAGTGTTGTTCAGGAGTCAGTCTCAAGCCAGACAGACTCATCCAATGAAAAAAATAAGTTAACCAACTCCCCGAGTAAAGATACAAAACCGCCTAAACAGAAAGAGTCCGAGGTGATTCAAAACCCTGAAGCAGAGCCTGAAATGAGTAAACAGGACTTGATGAAATATATCAGCAAGAAGCAGCGTCAACCTTCTTCAAATGAAAAGAATGAAGAAAAAGATACTCAAGAAGAAGCTGCTAAAGAACAAGAAGATGAAAAAACCACAACGCTATGGGAGGTTAATCCTGATGTGGTCGAAAATTACTGGTCTAGCACCCAACGTGATTAAAAATATTTAAAAATGGGCTCGCTCCCATTATAAGAAGGAGTACTTAGCGAGAGGTACTTCAAAACAAAAGTAGGAAGAACAACGATGAAAAACACGATCAAAACAATCGCTTTATCCGTCGCCTTTCTGTCTAGCGCAGGTATGGCATATGCCCAAGGAGATGAAACACCTACTGACGTCACCGTAGATACAGGCTTGCAAGCTACCTTGGATTCTATTTCTCAGCAGGTTGAAAATGGTTCTGCTTTGAATCTTGCAGTGAATACAGGTGATGTTGATGCAAGCGTTGATTTAGAAGCAATTGCAGAAGCTACAAGAGAAGCACCAGAGGCCATTAGTTCAATTGAAGGTACAATTGAAACTACTGCGATTGGTGCCGCGAATACAGGTAGTATCAGTATTGAGCAGGGTAGCTACAATAAGGTGGTATCAGACATATCAGATGCCACGGATAACTACGACTACAGTGCAGTAACCAGTGCAACTAATAATTCTGAAACTCTAGAGGAGCTATCAGAGGTTGCGGATAGTTCAGATATCTCGGAAGTTGTGAGTTCGACACTGAGCACTGACTATAGTGAGGAAATCAATGAAACTTTAAGCAATTATAGTGTAGCGAATATTGCCTATAATGCGGGTGCTATTGATGCATCTGTCAGTGCTATTTCAGAAGGAACTCAAACTGCTATTAACAACAGCATCACAACTACCGCTATCGGTGCTGTGAATAGCGGTAGTATCACTGTGACTGTTAAATAAACTCTTTTTTTCGAGGTAAACACAGGCCTAACTATTGGCAGATAGTTAGGCCTCTTTATTTTATAATAACATCCACATAAATTGTTGTTTATTCATCGGATAAAAAAAGTACTTATTGTTTAATACTCTCTATTTCAGAAATTGAATAGCTTGGCGCTTAAAAGTAAGTCATTTATCTAGGATCAAATCTGGAAGAATAAATAAGAATTTAGGCTGAGCTATAGCCGAGTTTTGGATACTTTAAATTTATATCATCAGAAAAAACGCAATAAAAAAGAGCGCATCAGCGCTCTTTTAAAATTCATTGGCGAGCTTAGTCACGAACAAATTCAACTGTACCATTTGCCAAAGATTTCACGCGTGCCAGTGATTCCACACGGTAGCCTTTTTCAAGTAGCAGGTCACGACCTGGCTGGAATGATTTTTCAATCACAATGCCAATACCGACTACTTCGGCATTTGCCTGGTGGATCAGGTCTGCAAGACCTAAAGCCGCTTGACCATTAGCCAGGAAATCATCGATCACTAAAACTTTATCGGTTGAGCTGATGTGTTTATTTGAAATCGCGATTGTGCTTTCAGTCTGTTTGGTAAATGAAAAGACTTTAGAACGATATAAATCATCTTTCAGGGTCAAAGACTGGTATTTACGTGCAAAGATCACCGGTACGCCAAGCTCTAGGCCGGCCATTACTGCAGGTGCGATACCTGATGCTTCAATCGTAATAATTTTGGTAATACCAGCATCTTTAAACAGACGCGCAAATTCTTGACCAATCAGTTGCATCATGACTGGATCAATCTGATGGTTTAAGAAAGAATCTACTTTCAAAACTTCTTCAGAGAGAACGATGCCTTCAGCCAAGATTTTCTGTTCTAGTGCATGCACGGGAGAATCCTCAAGAGCAGGTGCTTTTTCAAGCAAAAGCGTATTGTAAAAAGCACCCGGAAAAAATCAAGTGAAATTCGCCAAAAACTTAGTTGCTTGCACCTTTATAATCAGTTAACAGCAAACCATAGGAGGTTTTCTTGTCGACATGCGAAACTTTGACCGGAAGATAGTCAAGTTTTGGCGCCAACCAGAAGATGGTCTCACGGCCTGGCTTGCTATGCTTCATCACCACTTTAATGGTATTAAAGGATCCGTATTTGGTACTTATAGTCTCTGAACCCTGTTTGATAAACTTACGGCCTTCAACTTCTTTAGCATCAGCGATGTAATAATTTGCTTTCAGGCCTGAATTTTTTAAATCTTCACGGATCTGCAATTCCGCATTCAACTCATCCAGAACATCTGCTCTCCAGGCAAAAGAACGTTTTTCATCATCTTTCTTGGTACTGATAGTTTTGCTGGAAGGATTGAAATTAATACTCATAGTGTTGTTATGCACCAATACTTTACTACTGCGACTGAAACTGCTTGAGCCGATCTTGCCATTATTAAAAGTAAAGCGGCTGGTTTCGGTTGCAGAGGCAATACCTCCGGCTTTTGCAGCAAAGACATAAGTCCAGTTATTGCCTGATTTGCTTAAAGTCCGCGTTGCAGAACCCATATTCTTGCCATTATAGCTAAATTGATAACTGGCCTGAAAAGGAGTCATGGCAAAAGCCTGGCTAGAAATACCAGTGAACAGTATCGCGCTGCTCAGAGCCGTGGTCATCACTAAAGTTTTGAATACAGTCTTCGCCATCAGTTATTTTCCTATATTGGTTAAACGGGCAAAAAATATCATTTATTGCACCCTTTATTATTTGGGCAAAATATGGAAGTTGAAGGGATATTTCTGCCAAAAATGTATATTTCATGTAGTTTTATGGAACTTTTTTTCAAAAACTACGTTTGACATGATTTAAGAAGGATCTTTCTGTTTGATAGGGGTGACCCGGTTGTCATCCATCTTGTCTTCATCCCAGTTCTCTTCCTGATCTTGGGAAAGTTTTCTAAACAGGGCGGCCAGATTGACATTACCAATCACCACCAGTTCGGCTTCACGAAGTACTGCGTGATTCACATGAACTTTGCCCAAGGTATCAATGACCGATCGGCTTTTACCTAACCAGCGATTTAAATCCAGATAGAGCAAGTCATCGATGACTTTAATCACGCCCAGTTTTTCCAAAATCATTCCCAAAGGATCTTTATTCAAGACACGTTGATAGAAGAACAGGCCAAAACGCACGCCAAGTTTATAAAGCATATTCGGATATTTGGCTTCAATCAGCTGGGTATCACTAATTTGCTCGAACACGATCAACTGGGTGGTTTTATTCAGTTCCATCTGTACCAGTTTCAAATCAACCGATAAAGTGACAATCAGGCCTTTATAATCCAGTGTTGCGTAGAGACGCAGCCAGTCTTCATGTAAATCTGCGTGTAAGTCTTTCAATGCATCGACATTGTCTGTGACAAAGCGCTGAAAGGTTGCATTTAGGAAGACTTGCGATAGGGGAAATTCACGCTCATCTTCAATAAATCCTTCCGCCCTCTGATACACTTGGCGGATTCGGTTGGAGATATTGGAAATTAGCGTTTGCATACTGAAGCGTCCTGGCAACTTTATTTTTGACTCGGGATGTATCTTGTCGAATTGTATGAAAAATACAAGCGTTCATGCTTGAAGTTTAGCAAAATAAATAGCACCATTTTTATAGTTTTAGTTATGTAACGTTGAAGATTTGATGGATTTGGCATTTTAAAAAGATAAATGACGAATCCGTTTATTTTTAATCTTTCAAATACTTTTTTGGGGAGCTGAACTCATTATTGAGTTTAGGCGAATGTGAAAAAACGATGATACTCATGCCTCTGGTCAGAACTTGGTGGAAAGATCCAGTGTTTAGCAGTGCGTTGCTTGCCGCAGGCATTCTGCATTTGATCGTGCTGACACTGGAATTTGGTATGCCGCAAGATCGGGATACCAGTACCAAAGAAATCGCGGTCAGCTTGCGCCAGACTGATGAAAAAATTGAGCATGCTGATTTTCTCGCCCAAACGGACCAGCAGGGTTCCGGCCAGTTTAGAGAAGCTCATCGCATGTCGAGTGATATGCCATCGCCGTTAATGGAACAACATGCAGGCGAAGAGCTGCAAGAAAGTCTGGATATGCTGCAACAGCAACAGGAACTCAGTTTTGAAGAAAAAGTCCTGATGACCACCTTGAGCTGGCAAAAGCAGGCGGAAGAAAATCAGCGAAAAAAAATGCAGGAGCAATTACAGAGCCAGTTTCAGGCCAAAGCGGCCATGGTCGCCAGTCTGGAAGCGCAATATTTACAGCGTCAGCAAAATTTCAGTCGTCAGCAAAAAATTAAGACTGTAGATGGTATTCAGTCCAAGCAGGATGTTTCTGCCGCCTATCTGGAAAAGTTTCGCGAGAAAGTGGAGTTCTATGGGAACCGTTATTATCCGGAAGCAGCCAAACAACAGAATCTGGCAGGGGAAGTGCGGCTGATGGTGATCCTGAACCAGAATGGCGGGATTCGTGCCATTCGACTGATTGACAGTTCGGGACATGCCATGCTGGATGAAGCAGCCAAAGCTTCCGTGCGTAAGGCAGCGCCATTTGGTGCTTTCGACAGTAAAATGAAAGAAATTTCCGAACTGCGAGTGATTCGTACCTGGCGTTTTGACCCGGCAGAAGCGGAGTTTGAAGTGCGTTAAAGTTGATATTTACCAAGACCTCTCCCTAACCCACTCCTAATAAGGAGAGGGAACTATATCTATAATGTTTAACAATCATAGGATTCTAATGAATGTTCTCCCTCCCTCTGGGAGGGAGTTAGAGGGAGGGCAACTTTCATTAAAAAAAGCGAGCCTTGGCCCGCTTTTTTTAATATTCAAATTTTAGTTCTGTTCCAGATAAGGATTTTCAAAACCCAGCTTGGCCAGAATCTCGATCTCAATGCCTTCCATTTCTTCTGCATCTTCATCTGAATTTTCATGATCATAGCCCATTAAGTGCAAGGTGCCATGAACCAGCATATGGGTAAAGTGAGTCAAAGGCGCTTTGCCCTGTTCACTCGCTTCACGTAATACCACCGGAATACAGATCACCAGATCACCAATGGGAAATGCATCCAGAAACTGCGCCATTTCATCTGGAAGCTCACTCGGGAAAGACAGTACATTGGTCGGTTTGTCCTTGTCTCGATATTCCAGATTAAGCTTATGACTTTCGTCATTGTCGACACAGGCAATTCCAATTTCGCAATCACTTTGAGTGCCAATATGACGTAAAGTGGTTTCTACAACTTTTTTAATATAGGCACGTTTCAGCACCAGTTCAGGCGACTGAAAGTCCTGTTGTAAGGAAAGACTAAGTTTCAACACAAATCCTTAAGTTTAAAGCTTAATGCTGTGCGTCTGCCGCAGCATCATTTTCAGCGATCAAGGCATCCTGACGTGCTTTACGTTCGGCACGTGCTTCAGCACTTAAACGCTGCTGTTCACTGTCCCAGCCTTCGTAGGCTTCGACAATTTTCTGTACCAGCTGATGACGTACCACATCACGCGAATGGAAACGGGTGATATGAATTTCAGGAATTTTATCAATCACACGCAAGGCATGTGACAGACCGGATTGCTGACCACGCGGTAAATCTACCTGAGTTACGTCGCCGGTAATCACGGCACGTGAACCAAAACCTAGGCGGGTCAGGAACATCTTCATCTGTTCTGGGGTGGTGTTCTGCGCTTCATCTAGAATCACGAAAGAATGATTCAGGGTACGGCCACGCATATAAGCAAGCGGAGCGACTTCAATCACCTGGCGTTCGATCAGTTTGGCCACTTTTTCAAAGCCGAGCATTTCATACAGCGCGTCATACAAGGGACGTAAGTACGGATCGATTTTCTGGGTTAAATCCCCCGGCAAGAAACCAAGTTTTTCACCGGCTTCAACCGCAGGACGAACCAGCAAGATCCGCTGAATTTCATTACGCTCCAGCATGTCCACGGCAGCCGCAACGGCGAGGTAGGTTTTACCTGTACCCGCAGGGCCAATACCAAAAGAAATATCACTTTGCAGAATGCGCTGTACATAACGTTTCTGGTTGGCACCACGCGGATTGATCCGGCCCTTACGAGTTTGCAGCCAGACATTGTCCAGCCCCGTATGTTCCTGATCGTCCAGATCTTGCTGAAGTTCACGGTCAGTCTGGCTGCCCTGAATCATCAGATGTAAAGTATCTGCACTAATCTGCTGACTATGTTCAGATTCTTCATGAAGACGTTGCAAGAGCATTTCGGCTCTCTCAACGGCATCGATTCCACCATCAATAATAAAACTTTCTCCACGATGGGAGATTTTGACGTCTAAACGTTGTTCAATTTGCTTCAAATGGCCGTTATAGGCACCTAACATGGCTTGTATACGGTCCATCGAAATTCCAGGAAAAGCTACTGTACGTCGAATCGCTGCAGTCAAGAGTGTTCCTTATGAAGTGTGCGTTATATGCTCTACATTACGCCACGTCAGGCTCAAGATTCAAGAGCTCACCGTAAACTAAATTCAAAGTTTTAATTTCGGTAATTTCAATCTCGGCAAAGCGGCCTACCCAGGCAGGGTCACCAATAAAGTTGACATAACGGGTATTGTCCGCCGTACCGACCAGAATATTCGGATCTTTATCAGAAACTTTTTCGATCAGTACACGCTGGATGGTCCCGAGCATGGCATCCGTCTTGTCAATGCTTGAACGCTTAATCCATTGCTGAACTTTGGCCAGACGTTCTTTTTTGACATCTTCAGAAATCGTATCTTCCAGTTCTGCCGCAGGCGTACCCGGGCGTTTTGAATAGATAAAACTATAAGAATGGTCAAAATCCAGATCCTGAATAAACTGATAAGTCTCTTCAAAGTTTTCATCTGTTTCACCCGGGAAACCAATGATAAAGTCTGAAGATAGGTGCATGTCAGGGCGAACTGCACGTAACTTTTTAATCTTTTCGATATAGACATCGATGGTGTGGTTACGCTTCATCGCTTGCAACACATCATTGGAACCGCTTTGTACCGGCAGATGCAGATGTGAAACCATTTGTGGCAGGTCACGATAGCATTGTATCAGGTCGTCATTAAATTCCAGTGGATGCGAGGTGGTATAACGAATACGGCCAATGCCCGGAATATCTGCAACCAAACGTAACAGATCGGCAAAGGTACAGATATTGCCTTCAAAAGTTTCACCACGATAACCGTTTACGTTCTGACCCAAAAGTGAAATTTCACGCACGCCTTTTTCTGCCAGACCCGCAATTTCAGCGAGCACATCATCCAGTGGACGAGATACTTCTTCACCACGCGTATACGGCACCACACAAAAAGAACAGTATTTAGAACAGCCTTCCATGATCGAGACAAAAGCTTTATAACCTTCAACACGCGGTTCAGGTAAAAAGTCGAATTTCTCGATGTCCGGGAAGGAAATATCCACCAGTTTGATTTTTTCTTTTTTCGGCTTTTCGATCTGCTCAAAATGCTGATCCAGCATTTGCGGCAAACGGTGCAGGGTTTGTGGACCAAAAATCATATCGACATAATTGGCACGTTTCTGGATGTTGTCGCCTTCCTGAGACGCCACACAACCACCAACACCAATAATCAGATCAGGATTTTTATCTTTAAGCTTACGCCAGCGGCCTAGCTCGGAGAATACTTTCTCTTGGGCCTTTTCACGGATCGAGCAGGTATTCATCAGCAGAATATCGGCATCTTTAGGATCGGTGGTCAGCACATAGCCATGAGAATCGCCTAACAGGTCTGCCATACGGTGACTGTCGTACTCATTCATCTGACACCCTTGTGTTTCGATGTACAGTTTCTTGACTGAAGCATCGCTAACAGGGGTGTGCGCTGGCTGGGTAACAGTGTTTTCTGAGGCAGCTGGGGCACCATTCGGAATGAAGGTTTGAACCGTCATGTAGGCTCCTACAAGGTAATACGTTGAAAGAGTGAACGAACAGCCTGATTGATGCATCAAACAGGTGAATAAAAATTCAATTCACAGACTGAAATCTTGGAAAGGCGCATATTTTAGCAGGAAAGTCGCTTAAACTTATAGCCCAAATTAACTGTGGAAAAATATTGATTTATGGGCAAAAATTGTCTGTAGATTAATATTGCTTAATCATAAGGTTACATAACTGAACAATAGAGTTGGTTATAATCTTCAAACTAGCTCTTATGATATGCAACATGGGCTAAGCACAAAATCGATGATAGAAGGCAAAGGGATGTTGAAACACACTAAAACTATGTATAAATACTATAAATTAATTACTTTAAGTGTGGCATGTATCTGTTCAGCGAGTACACAGGCAGCAGAAGAACAATTTAATGATGCCTTGCGTGCAGCCAATGCAGGTAATACTGAACTGTTACAGCAATATCGTCTTTCTATGCAGAATGATGCCTTGGGCTATTATCCGGAATACTGGATTTTAAACCAGAATCTTGCCATGCAGCCTGTCAGCCAGATTATCAGCTTTGCCCAGCGTTACCCTCAATCCGCTATGGCTGAAAAGCTGGCAGCAGACTATGTCGAAGAAAAAGTAAAAATGGCAGACTTTAGCACTGCCCAACCGGTATTGCCTTATGTAACTAATGCCGATCCCGCCGAAGCCTGTGCAGTGGCACAAGTGCGCGCCAAAGCTGGTGATGAACTGGTCTATGCCGAGTTTAAAGAAGTCTGGTTAACTACCAACAGCCAGCCTGATTCTTGTACTGGTTTAGGCCGGATGATGCTATCCAGTCCACTCATGACGGCAGAAGACCGTCAGCAGCGACTCTGGGGACAACTTCGTGCCGGACAGTCAGGTCAGGCCATTGCGACAGCGCAAGGCATTGGTCTAAATCTGTCTCTGGCACAACTGAATTCGATTCAGGCCAATCCCACTAATTATTTGTGGTCTGCGCCTAAAAGTACTGCGGCAGAGCATGCCTATCTGATTTATGCGCTGGGACGTCTGGCCGATAGCGATTTGGACTCAGCTTTGTCTATCGTCAAGCGGACCGCGGAAGGTACACCAGTACAGGTACAACGCGCCTTATATCGTGCTGTCGGTTATATCGGTGGTACCACAGTCATGAAAAACAACTTCAACCGGGAAGTGTTAAATGCGCTAGATGCCAGCTATGGTCTGCCATTTAGCCCGGAAGAAGCCGAGATTTATGCGCGTCAGGCGATTCGTTTTAGTGCCTGGGAAAGCCTGATTCGTGCGATTGACAGCATGAGCGTCAACCAGAAGCAGGAAGATCGCTGGCAATATTGGCTGGCGCGTGCTAGTGAACAACGTGCTGACCGTGCTTCCAAGCAGGCAGCAGAAAGTATTTATCGTAAGCTGGCGACCGGAGATGACTATCACAATCTTTTGGCACGCGACAAGCTGGGGCAGGTGACCGCGAGTACACCAACCCCGGCACAGCCATCCAATCAGGCTATGCAGCGCTTGAATCAGGATATTCATTTCCGCCGTGCTTTCACTTTACGTAATATCAGCGCCCCAGAGAACTACATTAACCGTGAATGGAACTGGGCAGTACGTCAGGCTTATCTAAAGAAAGATGATGACCTGTTGCTGGCTGCGGCAAAGCGTGCCATGGACATGGGTTGGCATGATCGGGCCATTTATGCCGCTGACCGTACCGCGAACAAACATAATTATAACTATCGTTATCCAATGCCACATCAGAATTACGTGGTCAGCCATAGTCGCAATGCGGGGATTGATCCGGCCTGGGCCTATGGTTTGATGCGTCAAGAAAGTCGTTTCAATACCGTCGCACGTTCACATGTCGGGGCGGGTGGTCTAATGCAGATTATGCCGGATACGGCCAAGTTGGTGGCGCGTCAAATGGGTGAGGCTTATAACCCGGCGGCACTCACCGATATGAATACCAATATTCGCTACGGAACATTCTATTTATCTACGATTCAGCGTCAGCTTAGCGATAGTCCGGTGCTGGCAACGGCAGGCTATAATGCCGGTCCAAACCGTGCCCGTCGCTGGCAGCCAGAATTTCAGGGGATTGCTGCAGATCAATATACTGAAAGTATTCCTTTACTCGAAACCCGAGATTATGTGAAACATGTCATGACCAATGCCACGCATTACGGTATCTTGTTAGGACAGGGGGCACAGTCAGTAGGTAAACGCATGCAACTGATACCATTACGTAATACACAATAAAATTAAAATTATTGGGGGATGGTAATTTATTCATGAAAATAATGAAGGATCGTCGAGTCTGGGCTGGATTGGTTGCGCTTGTGGTTTTGGCCAGCAGTCCGGCAGTGTTTGCTACGCCGACAGACTATGTCATGGATGTACAAATGGTCCCGGCCTTATGTAGTCTGTATCCGGAATATGCCAAGAAACGAAAATGTCTGGAAGGTTATTCGCTGAATATCTCCGGCTTATATCCTCAGACCACATCACAAAATTGCACGACCAATAGCTCTGCGAAACTGTCACCACTTCAGTCCAAGGTAGTGGCCAGGATCATGCCGGATGACAATACCCGGACAATCTTATGGCGCAATATCGGTGGCTGTGTGCCGATGAATGCCAGTCAATATTTCCGGACGATTATCAATTATGCAGATCGTCTTAAAGTGCCTGCGGAACTGACGGAACAGGAAAATATTACGATTTTTGTCGATACGCTGCGGGCCAAATTCCTGAAAATTAATCCGCAATTACCGGGCAATGCCTTGCGATTCAACTGCCAGCAGACTCAGTCAGCTAGCGTGCTTACCTCGATCAAGGTCTGTTATCGCCCCAATGGCAATTACAAATCCTGTCCTGCCAACATTATTAATACATGCCCAAAAACTGTCACAATAAAAGGAACATACTGAGCTTTTTTGCCGATTTAATTTATATTTCCTATCAGACTTTAGGTGAAATCCGTCCTCTTTTATATGCATCTGGCAAAGGATTGGAGTACAATCTTTCGCGTTTACGATTATTAGATTAAATACTAACTATTTAATCGCATTGAATATCCTCAATTGGAGATAATTAGATGAAGCAAGCAGTTCGTGTTGCCGTTACTGGCGCTGCAGGTCAAATTGGTTACAGCCTATTATTCCGTATCGCAAGCGGCGAAATGCTAGGTAAAGATCAACCAGTGATTTTGCAATTGCTCGAAGTTCCTTTTGAGAAAGCTCAACAAGCGCTTAAAGGCGTAATGATGGAGCTTCAAGATTGTGCATTCCCATTACTAGAAGACATGATCGGTACTGATGATCCTAAAGTTGCATTTAAAGATGCTGACTATGCGTTATTAGTTGGTTCACGTCCACGTGGTCCAGGTATGGAACGTGCTGACCTGCTTAAAGTGAACGGTGAAATCTTCATCGGTCAAGGTCAAGCATTGAACGAAGTTGCGAGCCGTGACGTTAAAGTTCTAGTTGTTGGTAACCCTGCAAACACGAATGCTTACATCGCAATGAAATCTGCTCCAGATCTTCCAGCGAAAAACTTCACTGCAATGTTACGTCTTGACCACAACCGTGCTGCATCTCAAATTGCTGCTAAAACTGGTAAAGCGGTTAAAGACATCAAAAATCTTACAGTTTGGGGTAATCACTCTCCAACCATGTATGCTGACTACCGTTTTGCAACAATTAACGGCGAAAGCGTTAAAGACATGATCAACGACCAAGAATGGAATGCAAATACATTCCTTCCGACTGTTGGTAAACGTGGTGCTGCGATCATCGAAGCACGTGGTTTGTCTTCTGCTGCTTCTGCTGCTAACGCTGCGATCGACCATATGCGCGATTGGGCTCTTGGCACAAACGGCGAATGGGTAACAATGGGTATTCCTTCTGATGGTTCTTACGGTATCCCTGAAGGCGTAATGTTCGGTTTCCCTGTAACAACTGAAAACGGTGAATACAAAATCGTTCAAGGTTTAGAAATCGACGAATTCAGTCAAGAGCGTATCAACTTCACGTTGAACGAACTTGAAGAAGAGCGCGCAGCAATTGCTGATATGCTTAAATAATTTAATCTTCTTAGATTAAGTTGAAAAAAGCACTCCATTTGGGGTGCTTTTTTTATATCACTCACTTTAATCAACAAAAAATAACAAGCTGTGAAGGAGAGACAACTGAGTTTTCGCTATGAGCCATCTAAGGTAGAAACAAGATTATAGATAAAAAGATGGAGGTTCAGATGTTAGAGCAACGCGCCACCTTCGAACTTTTCTTTGAACAATTGGGTCTGGATTCGAGTCCGGAAGCCATTGATGAGTTTATTAGTACGCATCAAATTGGTATGGATGTGCCACTGCATAAAGCTCCTTTTTGGAGTAAATCACAGCATGACTTTCTGATCAGTCACTGGAAGAAAGATGATGACTGGGCCATTTTTGTCGATGTGTTAAATGAACAATTACATATTGAGGCAGAGGGTTCAGGTTCCTGTGACATACCCAGCCATAAATCAACCTAAGAATTCGAATCTCAACACGCTCATAATTTAACGCTACGATGGAGTCTATTTATGCTTACGGAACAACAGTTAACTTTAGAATTATTATTTGAACAATTGGGTTTGCCTTCTGATGAAGCCTCAATTACTCAGTTTACCGATACCCATCAATTACCATCTGAAGTCGCATTGCCAGATGCCGAATTCTGGAGTGAGGGGCAAAGTGCCTTCTTGCGTGAACACTGGCACCAAGATGATGAATGGATTGTCATTATTGACAAGTTAAATCAGCTTTTACATGTGGAAAGCGACAAGCAAAGCGCTTAAATGCATTCATACAAAAAGAAACAACAAACCTAGTCAAATGACTAGGTTTTTTTTGCCTTATCTTATAAGTTAGATCTATAAATAATTACAATTTATCTGATATAAGGAGGGCGCGATGCTCGCAAAGAACCAACCATCCTTAGAGCTCTTGTTTTCTCAGCTCGGTCTCGCCAATAGTCCTGCGGCTATTGAATTGTATGTACGCACCCATCAACTGCCAGCAGGGCTGTCCTTGCATGATGCGCCATTCTGGAATAAAGCCCAGCGTTCTTTATTAATCAGCCATTTGGTACAAGATGATGATTGGGCAATTTGGGTCGATGAACTGAATCAGCAACTGCACATGGACGCTTATAGACGTCAACCTGCTTGATCATTTTTCCTGTGTTCTTCTGGTATTTAGAGTAAGACGATATAACTTGCATTAAAAAACGCCTCATCTGAGGCGTTTTATTCTTTGGCTTAATGCATTTTGCTTTTTAATATTTTGTTAAACCATTCGTGCTGACGATAATCATTAAATGCATGATGCTGCTGTAATAATTCCAGCTCAAATTCGGCAGTGTTGGTGTACTTACCTAACCAGTGGCGAGTCAGGGCTGGCTCATTTTTACTGGCACTGGCATAGGCCAGGAAGAAATAAATATCACCATGTTCATAACTGGCCATTGGCTTTAAAATTTGCTGGGTAATCAGGGCAAAATGGTGCTCTTTAGTCAATTCAAAGAACATCATATAGGCCTTGGCCAGATGCAAAGATAGGTTGATATACATGCGCAGCGGCATTTCTTCAAATTCTACCCGGCCTTGTTCCAGCAACACTACGGCTTCTTGCAGGAAATGTCGCTGTTCCTGACGCAGTTCACTTAAAGTCACCAGCTGTAAACGAAGATCAGCACGTTCAAGCGTTAATTCTGGCGTATTGCCTTTTAAGTACAATTGGTCAGTTTCACCCAGACGTTGAATAATCTGTTTGGTTGTTAATCGCATCAACGCAATCCTCATTTCTCAATAATGGCTATATGAGGCTAAAAATTAAAATTTAAAGCGGCAGGTCGTCTTAGAGTAGTGAGGTATCACTTCTTAGCCAGGCGGTAATGGATAGGCGTTGCTGTTTAGAGATTAAAACTTCATGTAATAAATCGCTCTGGAACAGCGCCATTCGGTTTGGTTCTGGCTGGATAATATGCCACTGGCCATGTTTGTCCTGCAGGCGCAGTTCACCGCCCCAGTCCTTCTGCCATTGTTCATGTAAATAATACACACTGGAAATCATCCGGCCATTTTTATCTTGAGGATTGTCGCGGTGCAGGGCATAGAACTCACCCGCGTGATAGCAAGCGAAATGTGCTTCGACATCTTTGATGCCTAAATAAAACGCGCGGTTTAAAATTTGAGAAAATTGTTGAAGGGTTTGGATGTGTCGGTGGGAAATTTGAAATTCAGGTTGTAACCAAAGAATATGATCACTACGGATGTTGTTAACGACGCCATTTTGAATGGCTGCATTACGAAATTCGTTTAAGTGGCTTAAACATTCTTGACTCACAGCATGTTGATATTCGCTAGAGTACGCATCGTCAACAATACTAAAGCCATGTTGATCTAAATCATCTAAGATTTGATCAACATTCCAATCCCCTGGGATGATAACTGCTTCCATTTTTTCAATTCTCGATAGTGTGATAAAAAAAGGTCCGCTATTTTAGTGCAATAATCGTTTCTGAACGAAATAGTTTTTCATGTTAAAATAGCAATTGATCTTAGGAATAATTGAAACATGAATTACCGTCACTCTTACCACGCAGGCAACTTTGCCGATGTCATGAAGCACGTTTTATTGCTTCAGTTGTTGACTCGACTGAATGCAAAAGACAAACCTTATCGCTATGTAGATACACATGGTGGTGCAGGTAAGTATGATTTGTCGACTGCCGAAGCGCAAAAATCAGGTGAGTTTTTAAACGGTATTCATCGTCTGGTTAAGCTTGATGATTCGATCAAGCGTAATGCACCTGAAGGCGTACAACAATATTTGAAAATTGTTGAAAATATGCGTGAAAACTTTGGTAAGGGTGCTTATCCGGGTTCACCGTGGTTTGCGCTAGAAGGCATGCGTGAGATTGATAAAGCGACCATTTTTGAAATGCAGCGTGATGTGTTCCAGCAACTTCGTCATAATATTTTTGACAAGCGTGCAGGTTTGCATGAGCGTGATGCATACGAAGGTCTTTTAGCAGTCATTCCACCAAAAGAAAAACGTGGTCTGGTGATGATCGATCCACCGTATGAGCTGGAGCGTAAAGATTTTCCGCAGTTGGTAGAACTGCTAGTTGCTGCTTATAAGAAATGGCCGACAGGTGTATTCGCCGTTTGGTATCCAATTAAAGACCGTGCCATGATTGAACGCTTTGAGAAGAAAATGTTCAAGACCGGTATCCGCCGTCAACTGGTTTGTGAAGTCTGTGTATGGCCGGATGATACTCCAGTGGGCTTGAACGGTTGTGGTTTGCTGGTGATTAACCCGCCTTGGAAATTCTCTGAAGATGCAGATGAAGCACTACAGTGGTTATTCCCGCATCTTCGCATGAGTGAAAATGGTGGTCACGCTGCAGTTCGCTGGTTAGTGGGCGAGTAATTTTTTTAAAAATCAGGTCATAGCTAGGATCGACAAGAATGACAAATATAAGCAAACCGGAACGCGACTCTTCAACCGAAGTGCCTTTTGATGGCATCACCTTCGAGGTGGAAGAAGAGGAGCATACCCAGGAAGGGCAAAAAGTTAAGCGTCGAGGCATCTATCTATGGCCGAACCTTATTACAACCGCAGCGTTGTTGTCAGGTTTCTACTCGATTATTGCCAGTATGAATGGTGATTTTCAGCAAGCTATTTATGCGATCTTTATTGCGGCATTACTGGATGGACTAGATGGCCGTGTGGCACGTGCCATTGGTGCACAAAGTCCGTTCGGCGAACAGTTCGATTCCCTTTCTGACATGCTGGCTTTTGGTGTGGCTCCCGCTATTTTGATGTATAGCTGGGGCTTGAGCGATTTGGGTCGTATTGGTCTGGCAGCCTGTTTTGTCTATACCGCATGTGCTGCGTTCCGTCTGGCACGTTTCAATGTGCAGATTGGTGTGGTCGATAAACGTTATTTTATCGGTGTCGCAAGTCCTCTGGCTGCCATCATGATTGTATCATTGGTCTGGGTCGGTCTGGATTTTCCAGAAATCTTTGATATTCGTGAACCTTCTCTTCAGGTCATTAATGCAGTGGTCATTATTGCGGTGGGCTTGTTGATGATTTCCAATATCAAATACTATTCATTTAAAACTGTAGAACGTAAACGGGTTCCATTTTTTGTCCTACCAATTGCCGTATTCGTCTTTGCAGCGATGACTTATAATATTCCTGTCGGCATTCTGGTCATTTCTATTCTCTATGCCTTGTCTGGTTTTGTGACCACCTTTATGGCAAAAAGATCGAGTACATTATAAAAATATAAGGAGTCTGAGATGCGGTTTCTTCAAGATTTTTTAGATCGTTCGAAACAGCTGAATCAGACTCCTACTGTTTCTCGCTATCCCGCCTATCATGGCCCCACCTCAAAATATAAAATTATTCATCAAGGTTTGATGATTCCCGGGCTTCCGGCACCGCTCTATTATTTAAACTTTCTGAGTATTATCGGGCAACCCAATGCACCCATGTTGGCAAACCCGAGTGCAATCGAAACCACAGCCTTAGATACCGCCACCGTGATTTGCAGTTCGAGTCCGCATATGGTGGGGCAATTGCATCACTATTCGATCAAGCAGGACTGTCATTTTCAATCTAGTCTATTTCAGTTCTTGGATCGAGAGCAATTGAGCGGAAATTTCCCAAATTTTCGTTTGCAACGTTCTGACTCGGAACTCAGTTTTGATTTAAATATTCAGACCACTCAGCTGATTTCTCATTTTACCCAAATGCGTTTTTCCTTGGCAGACCACTGGTCTTTGCTATGTCATTGTCAGGGAAGGGTGAACTATAAAGCGCAGCAATATACGATCGATGGTCTCGGAAGCTTTGAATACGCGCGGAGTTTTAACTTTCCTTATCTGCCTTTGGCCTTCCTGACTTATCAAATTATTAATCTCAGTGAAAATCGCCAGTTGCTGTTGGCGCAAATTCGGGATGGTTTTAATCGTATTGTTCAGTCGCGGATCTATCTGCGTGATTTAAAAAACATGCGGACCCAAATGTTCGATCGCAAAGTTTATTTTAAAGTTCATCGTGTTTATCCGCGTGTCACGACACCCAATGGGCAGAGTATGTATTTGCCGCGTGAATTTGAATGGTGTTATGAAAATGCAGACGGTACTTGTATCTGGGTACAAGGTCAAAGTCGTGGAGATTTTAAATTTGGCCTGGCAGCGGGCTATGTAGGAAGTTTTAGTTATCAAGTGAAAATAAATGAAGAAACTGAAAATGGGGAAGGGGGTTATTGTGAATATATAGATTGCCGGCCTTTACGCTTTCAGGAACAGAATAAAACTGAAAAAAGATTAAGTCATTTATCCAATTCAGTCCCTTTAATGCTCAAGAAATGAAGAAAATTGCGATTTTTGTAGAATAAATAAACAGTCGTGGTGTTTTTGCTGAATTATTTAAAAATAGGGGTTGTATTGGGTCGGGAATACTGTAGAATGCACATCCATCGGCGGTGATGAAGATTAAAACTTCTGATAAAACAATGGCTTAGTTAAGTTTAATTGAGTTGGGTTTTATTTGATAAGTTTAAAAATAATCTGAATTACTGGTTGACTTTCTAGAGATAGAGAGTAATATAGCCGACCTAGCTTGCTGGTGACGAATTAGCAAGAAGATCATTAAGAGATTATGAAGAACAACTTGTGTGGATTTTTACTGGTTGATTGATCGAGATTATTTTCATTGATTGATGGTAGAAATTACTCGAAGTTTATTTGAGAAATATTTGTCAGAAAATTGATGAGCCAAGATTGGCACCCTTTAAGGTGCTACTGATTTTAAACTGAAGAGTTTGATCAT